>CAMHHO010000001.1:0-100113 GCA_946184965.1 uncultured Prevotellaceae bacterium
GCATGATGCCGATGTCCTCGGTGCGCTTGCGGATTTGCAGCCAGAAGGTGCCGAGCGTGCCGAGCACGACGATGATGGCGAAGAGCGCCAGGGGGACGGTGGCCAGCGTGGTGTACATCGAGTAGTCGTGGGCCACCTGACTGTCGTAGTGCTGCCGGTAGGTCTCCAGGTTGTTCAGCACGCAGACGCCTGCGCGGTAGTCGCTGGTCAGCGTCGGCGTGAGGCGCCTCACGAAGGCCTCGGCATCGGCGTCGGGCTTCAGCCGCACCAGCAGCTTGCTGTAAGGGTTGGCACTGTTGTCGGGGCGGGGAAAGAAGACGACGTAGGGGTAGCGCTCGTTGGGGGCACCCTTCACGTCCTCCACCACGCCGGCTATAATATGGTAGCCCGCCACCTCATGGACAATCTTGCCGTCGGCATAGCGGGTGTCCACCATGGCCACGCGCTTGCCCACCACCTGGTCGTGGTCGAAGAGTATCCGCGCCACGCTGCGGGTGACGACGATGCCGTCGGGGGCTATCTGCCGTGACAGCGTCTCAGCGTCGGGACTGCCCTCGATGGTGCTGAGGCCCTGCGTCTCGAAGAGCCGTTCGTTCTGGTAGTAGAAAAGCTGCGAGAAGCCGATGGTGCGCGTGGTGTCGTCGGCCAGGGCCAGCGTGCGCCAGCTGTAGCTGTTGAGGTCGGCCCCAAGGTAGTCGGGCGTAAGGCAGACCGACGCCACCTCGGGCAGGCTGGCCAGTTTTTCGCGTATGACGTAGACACTCTGGGCTTCCTCGTCGGTGACAATCTGCTCCGAGGCACTCTCGCTACGGATGACACCCATCTGGCCCACGCACAGATGGTCTTTCTCAAACTCGCCGGCCGGTGTGCAGAGGTGGGTGGCGTAGAACGTGACGACGAGGTAGTCGACGATGAACCAGCCCAGGCAGGCGATGATGGCTATCTCGACGAATATCCAGCCGTTCTGCTTCTTATGAGTCCACAGACTCTTCAGTATCATGCTCATCTTTTCTGATTTAGTGATTCAACAATAGGCTTGCGCAGCGACGACCAGGCGGGAATGAGGGCGGCCATGAGGTTGAGCACGGCGCAGCAGGCGAAGGCAATGAGGAAGAGCGTCGGCGTGAAGAACATGTCAAGCTGCAGCGACACGCTGCCCACGGGGTCGTTATCGCGGCCGAACATGGTGAGGAACATGGCGTTGCTACGCATGGCGCTGATGAACAGCCATGAGAGGCCATAGCCCGCGATGCCGCCCAGGAGCGTCAGCACGAGGTTCTCGTGAATCACCTGCTGCAGCAGCCACCGCCGCTTGGCACCGAAGGCCTTGCGGATGCCCATCTCGGCACGGCGGGCCTCCATGCGGTTGCTGACCAGACCGCTCAGATTGATGGCGGGCAACAGCAGGAGCAGCAGCATGAGCAGGGCGGGATATTGCAGGTTGTGCAGCATGTCGCCCGTGGTCATGTCGTAGGAAGGGTCGAAGTTGAGCGTCCGGGCCCAGTGCGGCTTGGCATCGATGTCGAAGGTGTAGTCCCGGCCCGTCGCCTGCCGCAGCATCGAGAGATATTTTGCGCGCAGCGGCTCCAGCTCGTCCTTCAGCATCTGGTAGGTGCAGCCCTCCTTCAGCAGCACCGTCACCATCAGGCCGCCGGCATAGCTCACCTCTGAACTGTGCCAGTGTTCGCGGGAGTCGCCTACGGTGTAGGGTAGGTAGACATCGGCCGAGGACGAGAACAGCAGCGGACTCACCTCGCTGACGACACCTACAATGCGGTAGGGCAGGAAGTTGAGCTGCAGCTGACGGCCAACCACCGACGCGGCGTGTGCTCCTGATGCGGGCGAGGTCGCCCGCGGTCCGAACACGCGGCGGGCCAGCGCGTCGGAGATGACGACGCACTTCTCGGCGTGCTGCAGTTGCTCGTCGGTATAGGGGCGGCCGTCGACAAACCGGAAGTCGTAGAGGCGGTAGAAGTTGGCGTCGGTGAACTTCACCGTCACCGGCACCTCGGGCTTGCCTATCTCCTCACAGGCGCTGAAGTGAAAGACATACTCTTCGTTCACGTTAGCACTGACCACCTCGGCACACTTCAGGCGGCTGAACATCTCCTCGACGGCCAGTGGCGAATAGCCGGAGTAGCCTACGAAAGAGTCGCCGTCCTTGAAATTGCTCTTCACATACACCGTGCGGTCGCGGTGCTCCTCGGGGTAGATGTTGCCCATGCGTATGTGCAGGATGAGCGCCACCACCATGGCCGAGGCGATGGCCACCGCCGTGCCCGCGATGTAGATGGCGGAGTAGAGCTTGTCATCGCGGATGAGGGCGAGGGCATGGCGCAGGAAAAGGATGAGTCTACTCGACATATAAATCGTAAATCGAAAATGAGTAAATCGTAAATCACATGACCTGTCGTCCATCAAGGAACTTGATGATGCGGTCGGTCTGGGCCGCCTGCTGCTCGTTGTGGGTCACCATGACGATGGTGCGGCCATCCTCCTTGTTCAGGCGGTGCAGCAGTTCCATAATCTCGCCGCCCATCTTCGAGTCGAGGTTACCGGTCGGCTCGTCGGCCAAGAGGATTTCAGGGTTGCCGATGATGGCACGGGCGATGGCTACGCGCTGGCACTGTCCGCCGGAGAGTTGCGTGGGGCGGTGCTTCATGCGGTGGGAGAGGCCGACGCGGGCGATCACCTCCTTGGCCAGACGGATGCGCTCGCTGCTACGCACGCCTCGGTAGATGAGCGGCAGCTGCACGTTGTCAATCACGTTGAGCGTCGGGATGAGGTGGAACGACTGGAACACGAAGCCCAGCGTCTTGTTGCGCAGTTCGGCGAGGCGGTTGTCCGAGAGCTTCGGGTCTATCTTCGTACCGCAAAGCTCTATCTCGCCACTCGTCGGCTCGTCGAGCAGTCCCATGATGTTGAGCAGCGTCGACTTGCCGCAGCCCGACGGCCCCATGATGCTCAGGAACTCGCCCTTCTTCACTTCGATGTTTACATTCTCCAACGCCTGTGTCTCCACTTCGTCGGTACGGTAGATCTTGTTGATCCCTGTCAGTTTGATTACTGTTTCCATTGTTCTTTTGTTTTTATTGTTATTTGTTTATTCATCTTTTAATGCTTCGGTTATTTCGCTCCTGCAGATGCGCCACGCAGGAATGGCGGTGGCGATAAGCACGGCGCATAATATAATAAGGTAGACGGCGGCGGAGACCACGAGGAAGTGGGTGCCGAAGTCGTCGAACCAGTAGCGGACGGCGGGGTTGTGGCTCTCAAAACCTTTAAAGAGTCCACGAGCGGCGGCAAACTGGAAATAGATGATGCAGCCAAGGATGACGCTAATCGTAGTCAACAGCCACGCCTCGCGGATGAATCCTAAGAAGACGCTCCACTTCGTTGCGCCGAAAGCACGTCTTACACCGGCCTCCTCGCGGCGCTGGCGAGTGTACATCAGCAGCGTGCCGAATACACCGAAGGCGAGGTTGATGGCGAAGAAGGCGGCGATAAGCAGGTTGCGGCGCGTCTGCCGGCTGACGGGGTAACGTCCTGTTTCCTTTTCCTCAATCTGGCGGGCCGTCTGCATCTGGCGGACGTAGCAATGCGCCGTCACGAGGTCGTGCTGCATCTCCTGCTGGTGTTCCTCGATGAACCGCTCGGCGTTGACGCCCTCACGCAATCGGGCAATGATGGGCACGCTGGTGCTCGGGCCGTTCGTGAACAGAAAGAGGTTGGCGTAGTCGCGGTCGTAGATGTCGTAGCGCACGTCCTCGACCACGGCGCGGATGGGCAGGTCCTTGGTCAGCCAGGCGTAGTCCTCCTTGTCGTCGTCCCAACCGTAGAAGTTGGCCTTGACGGTGCGCCCTGCCACGTCGATGGTGCCGAAGAGGCCCATAGCCAAGGAGCGGGTGAGGATGATGGTGCGCTCCCACTCGCAGTCGTGGGTCAGCTCGGCGGTGGGCACCTCGGGCGTCAGCGACTCGATGCCGAGCACCTCGAACATCTTGTCGTCATTCATGAAATAGAAACTATGAGTCAGGATGGAGTCGCCGTTGTGGATGAGACCGTGGAACGAGCCGACATTGCCGAAGCCGATGGGGATGCTATGGGCACGGTAGGCCATCTCCACGCCGTCCATCTCCTGCACCTTCTTCAGCAGGCTCTCCTCCTCGCTTTGGGTGTCGCCGAAATTGTTATACAACTCCTCCTTGGAGAGGTTGCTGACCACTTGGAATTGCACCAGCCGGTCGGGGTCGTAGCCTAACGGCAGGTGGGTGATGTAGCCGGTGACGAGCACGGGGTCGAAGGCCCACCAGCAGGCGAAAGTGACGAGCACGAGTTCGAGCGTGAGCCAGATGGACGTCTTGCGTCCGAATATGTCTTTCAGCTGTTTCATTTCTTAATCATCATGGATTCCACAATCGGTTTACGGAGGCTGAGCCACGCGGGCAGCGTTGCCGCTAAGACGTTGAGCACGCAGCAGACGAGGAGGGCGATGGCGAAGACGGCGGGGCCGAAGAACATCTCGCCCTTCAGCAGCGGCACCGTGCCGTAGAGCTTGTAACTGTCGGAGAAGACGTTGAACACCCAGTCGCGCCATCCGTAGAGGGCCGCCCACGCAAGGCACAAGCCGACGATGCCGCCGATAAGCGTCAGCACCAGATTCTCCATGACGACCTCGCCGAGCAGCGTGCGCCGCTTTGCACCGAAAGCCTTGCGCACGGCCATCTCCGGCAGTCGGCGCTCCATGCGGCTGGCCACCATGCCGCTGAGGTTCAGCGCGGGCACTAAGAGGAGCAGCAGGATGGCGGGCGTGACGTACCAAAGGAGGTTCCCGCCCCAGGCATTGAACACGGAGCCAATGCCCGTCCACACTTCCTCGTAGTGCGACTGTAGGCGGGCGGTCATATCAACCGGCTCGTCTTTGTGCATGGCGTTGTAGCGGGCCTCCACGGCTTTCATCTCCTGCAGGAAGGCGAGGCGCTTGGCGGCGGGCACGCTGAAGGTGAGACTCAGGGGCATTTCCAGATAAGAGGCGCCAGCGCTTTTCAGGAAATCCTCGTTGGTGTAGGGAATCCAGATGTCGGCGGCGCACTTCTCCGTCAGGGCGCTGGGCGTCTCGACAACGCCGCAGATGCGGAAGGCGAGGCGGTTGAGGGTGAGGGTCTGGCTCACGCCTTTCTGCCCGTGGCCGAAGAGCTGGTCGCGCAGTTCCTCCGTGATGACCACCACGTTTCGTCCATTGTCGAAGTCGTCCTGTGTGAAGGGCGCACCTTCGATGAAGTGGAACTGGTAGAGACGGAAGAACCCCGCGTCCGTCAGTTTGCCTTTCACGGAATACTCGTGCACGCTGTCGTCCTGCGTGATGTAGTACGGGGTGTTTGTCCACATATCCATATCGCCCGTTATGCACTCCGGCGTCTGCATCTTCTGGAACAGGTCGCGGTACGTCTCATGGCGGACGGCTTCCAATTCGCTTTTCTCGTTCAGCATCCTCATGGCGTCCAAGTAGTACGTCGTGCTGCGTCGCACCTCCGGCGCAATGTCGGCCACTTTCACGTAATACACTTCGGCAATGAGCATCACGAAGGCCACGGCTAATGCCGTTCCTGCGATATACATCGCCGAGTAAAGTTTCTCCTCGCGAATCAGGGCGAGGGTCTGTCTGAAATATCTCATATCATTTACGATTATTTTTCTGCCAATCTACAATACAATATCCGTGCCAAACTCGTAACTCGCTGATAATCAATAACGGCATAAAACGAAGTGTCCATTTCCGGACACTCTGCTGTTCGGAAATGGACAGTTGGACACTCGCAGTCCTTAGTGAGAGAATCGAGGGGAGAGGCTTTGGTAGGTTTCGTAGCCGCCAGTGTCGGAGGGGTAAATGATGGTGTCGATGAAATAGAGATTGCCGTCACTGCCTACCAGCACATTACCATCAACGGCATCGAAAATGTCGTGCTGACCGTTGGTGTAGTATTCGCCATTGTCCTCTGGGTGGAAGCCGAGACGTATGAACTCGTCGTGAACCTCCTGCTTGGTGGCGAGGCGGGCATCATTGATATATGACTGCGCCAAAACCGCACAGACCTTACCATCGCTGTTCTCAGCAAAACCTATCATGCGGTAAGGACATGCATCGAAATACTTGTTGTGTGCCTTGATGCGCTCGAAGAAAGAAGTAAGATTGTCATCGGAATATCGGAAATCGTTGAGCTTGATGATATTCTTACCATCGGGCGAGAGATAAGTTTCGTTTTCAGAGCCACGGTCGAAGAAATCGCCAAACTGGCTGCGGTCGCTGAACCAGCAACCCTGCTCCTGCGCCCACTTGCGGAGCCTTACCAGTTGGACTGATTTGCAAGCCGTTGTTCCCGCAAGAGCTTCAATCTCCTCAAGCACTCTTCGCGCGGTTGCGGATGCGCTTTCCAGTATGCCACTGTCTGTCTCATTTGGGCATTCACTTTCTTGTGATAATCGTTCAGAATAATCTCCATTCATGCAGTCGTATTGGTTTGACGGTGCAAAGATAAAGATTTCCGCTGAATTATGCAAGTTTTCACAGCAACTTTTCACTCATCCCTCAGCGCATGGGTAATTCTCGTCCCGATAATCTTCAGGGCCGGAATGGCGGTGGCGATGAGCACGGTACATAATATAATAAGGTAGACGATGGCGGAGACCGTGAGGAAGTGGGGCCAGAAGTGTTCGGGCCACGCCTTGTCCGTGGACAGTACAGCCGCATCGATGGTGTAGAGTGTTTCGCAGTACTCTTCTCCATTGAACACCTGGATGCCGCTGTGGGCATAGTTCAGGTAGACGGTGAGGCCCACGGCGACGGCGGCGGTGGCCAGCAGGGCGTTGCGCCAGAGGAAGTCGAAGAGCAGCCGTCCACGGGTGGCTCCGAAGGCACGGCGCACACCGCACTCCTCCGTGCGCCGCTTGGCATGAAGCCACACGGTGCCGATGACGGCCAGCATCAGGTTGACGAGGAAGAACAGGGCCAGTGCAAGGCTGCGGTTCACCTCCTGCGTGCGACCGTCGTCGAGTTCGAGCCGTTGCAGGTATTCGTCGAAGGTCGTCAGACGGCTGATGCGGCTGAAGCCCATCTGTCCGCTGCCGATGAGCTCCTTTCCGTGCTCTTCGACGAAACGATGAGCGTTCAGCCCTTTCTTCAGACGGATGACGTATCGACATGTTGTGTACTGTGGTTTTT
Organism: uncultured Prevotellaceae bacterium; assembly: GCA_946184965.1. Taxonomy (GTDB): domain Bacteria; phylum Bacteroidota; class Bacteroidia; order Bacteroidales; family Bacteroidaceae; genus Prevotella. The sequence goes on from CAMHHO010000001.1 coordinate 7,220, forward strand.
GGGGCTTGATGATCATGGAGCGTATCGTGTTGGACACCGACATGCGGAAGTCCTCTACCACGCCCGCTACCGTCGCCTCGATGGCAGGGTCGTTGCTGGAGATGGTGAGGCGGCGTCCCACAACGTCGGCTGTGCCAAACAGGGCGATGGCACCCGAGCGCGTCAGCACCACCTGCTGCTCTTGATACGACAGACGCGAGAGCTCAGCTGCCGACGGGCTCTCTGGCAAGGGCTTCAGCCCGTAGGTCTCGAAGAAGTGGGCGTCGCTACAGAAGTTGATGTTGGTCAGATACAGGGTGTCGCCGCCGACAACGCACTCGTTGAAAGACGGATGGCTATATCCCACGGAGCCGTAGTCATGCTCATAGAGATAGGCCGACTCCACGCCCTCCACGCTCGTCAACTGGCGCAATATCTGGTCGCGGCGCTTTTCGGTCATCTCGTAGGGGTCTTGCGGGACGCCGTCGACGACTTCATTCCAGCTGCCGTTCACCTCGGTTTCGGCATAGAGCAGCTGGCTGCTGTCGTAGCCTAAGGGCAGGCTACGGTAGTAGAGGTTGACCACGGCAGGGTCGAACACCGCCCATGCCACGACGGTGATGACGACGAGTTCGAGGAAGAGAAGCCCACCCCCGACCCCTCCCCAAGGGAGGGGAGATTGGTTAGTTCTAAATGCTGTATTTTTCTTCATGTTTCTGTCTTTATGATTCTTGCAATGTATATAGGTCGTGCTTATTCTTCTCCCCTCCCTTGGGGAGGGGCTGGGGGTGGGCTACCTTTTCTCCATCATCGCCTCCACAATCGGTTTTCTGAGGCTCCACCAGGCAGGCACCACGGCGGCCAAGAGGTTGAGCAGCAGGATGGCGGCGAAGGCCCCAACAAAGAGCGTGGGGGCAAAGAGCATCTCGCCCTCCACGATGGGTGCCGTGCTGAGCGTGCTGTTGTCGAAAAACATGCCGAGAATCTCCCTTCGCAAACCGTAGATGGCAAGCCACGAGAGCACGAGGCCGATGATGCCGCCGATGGTGGTGAGCACCAGGTTCTCCGTCACCACCTGACTGAGGAGCGTCGAGCGGCGTGCGCCGAAGGTCTTACGCACGGCCATCTCTGCCGAGCGCCGCTCCATGCGCCCCGCCACGATGCCGCAGAGGTTCAGGGCGGGTACGAAGAGCAACACGAAGATGATGCCGGCATAGTGCTTCACCAGCTGCCAGCCCGTCACCGTGCTCAATGAGCCTTCGCGGTTCTCGGTCTTCAGCACGTGCATGGGGTGGGTATCCATACCCTGGGTGAGCACCAGCTTCTTTTTGGCAGCACCGCCAAAGCTGAACAAATCCAGCACCTCGGGGTGCGCCTGCTGCGTGCGAGCCGCCACGTCGTCCAGCTCCTGCTTCAAGGCCCGCAGGTGGGCGTCGTCCTTCACGGTGGCCACGATGGAGTAGAATCCCTGATAGGGGATCCCCATCACCACACCGTTCAAGAGGGGATAGATGATGTCGGCATAGCTGTCGGGCGTGAGTTGACTGCCGCCACGGAAGACGCCCACCACACGCACTTCAGGTCCGCTCTCCATCTCCACCGTCTTTCCCACGGCTTCCACGCCCTTGCCGAAGAGCCGTTCGGCCAGGGCATCGCTGATGACACAGACTTTTTCGTTGTCGTCCACTTCCTTACTGGTAAAAGCTCTGCCACTCACGAAGTCGTACTCGTAAATCTTAAAGTAGTCGGCACTGACCTCATTGCGCACGACGTCCACGTAGTCGTCCTTACCTCGCACCACGAAGGAGTGGCACTTGCCCTGGGTCTTGCCCGTTCCTGCCGCCAGCAGCGTGGGCGAGCAGTACTCGATGTTCGGGCTGCGCTTGAACCACTCCTCATAGGCCTGAGCGCTGAAGCCCGTCTGCATCTTGCCGCCGTTGTCGGCCTCGATGCACAGCCCCTCGAAGTAGACTGTCCGCGCCCTGTTAGCCTCGGGGTAGATGGGTGCCAACTTGATGTAATACACTACGGCCATCACCATCGTAAACAGGATGGCCAAGGCCGTTCCGGCGATGTAGATGCCGGAGAAAAGTCGCTCCTCGCGCATCATGGCGAGGGCCTGTCTGAAATACCCTATCATATTTACTATTTACGTATTTTACGATTTACTATTTTACATGCCAAAACCGTGCCAAACTCGTAACCCGCTGATAATCAGTGACGGCATAAAACAAAGTGTCCATTTCCGGACACTCTGCTGTCCGGAAATGGACAATCTAACCACTCCTGATGGTATCTGTCATTTCGCTTTTCCTGCACTGACCACTGACCATCAGTCAGTTACGCCGCCCCGCAACCGGTTTTTCCTGCACTGCGACCTGCATTGTAACCTGCACTGGCCAGTAACAAGCAGCTTTTATCATTACAAAACACCAAGGTTCCCAGCCCCGAAACGGGCCACTTTTCCAGCAAAAGGCGGTGCCTTTCCGACGAAAGGCCCCGCCTTTTTTGCTTTTTAACGCCACGAAAACCAATTTTTCCTGGCAGGAAAATCCGATTTTCAAGCCGCGACGAAAATGCTGACTGGCTTTTTGAAATACTTTTACACCGCTTTTCCGTGGTAACGGCGCAGTGCAGAAACAAGTGCAGGAACAAGTGCAGGAAAAACAAACCCACAAAGTCCGTAACCCGCTGGAAATCAGTAGTCAGTGCAGGAAGTGCAAGATTTATTTCACTTTTCCCCCATTATCTTCTTGCAATTCAAAAAAAAGTTGTAACTTTGCGGCGTCTAACATAAACAAAGAACGATAATGAAAAAACTATTCTTCTTAATGTGTATCGTCGCAGGATTGTTTGTTGCATGTGACAGCGATGATGAAGAAAGAGATGCTGTCGTTGTGAATGACGATGGAACGACGTCAAATGGAAGTTCCTTTTTCCTGATTGACGACAAGAACTTTTATCTTGATGGTGTCAAGTACACAGTGAACTTCAATGTGGACCTGAAGGTAACTGGCTATGACGAAGAAAGATTCACCGGGATTGCCAACATCGCCCCCAGAATAACATTCAAAGGTAACACATACGATGTGTCTTATATTGAGTTTGACGCATTTAAGAATTGTACTCGTCTAACCTCAGTCACCATTCCATCAAGCATACGCCATATTGGCGAGTGTGCTTTCCAAAACTGCAGGGGATTGACCTCCCTGTTCATTCCCAAAAGTGTTGACAAAATTCTCGATTTTGCTTTCGCTGGTTGCGGTGGTCTGAAGAGCATTACTGTAGATGAAGGAAATCCAAATTACTATTCCCCCAACAACTGTAATGCTATTCTTCTTAAGAAAAACAATTGGCTGATTCAAGGGTGTAATAATACGGTAATGCCCGATAACACTTTTTTAATCTATGATTCTGGTTTCCAAGGCTGCAGCAACCTGACTTCAATAACAATTCCCAACACAGTTACCTATATTGGGCAGGAAGCTTTTGAGGGCTGCAGTGGTCTGACCTCAATAACAATCCCAAACAGCGTGGAGATCATCAATCACCACGCTTTCTCTGGCTGTAGTGGTCTGAACTCAGTCCATTGTCAAATACAAAATCCCAGATTCTCGTCATTCAACTTTTTTGACGATAAGATTTGTTCATCTGCTACTCTGTACGTCCCTAAGGGGTCACTTGAGGCATATAAAAGTACGTCTCCCTGGAACAAATTCAAAAATATCGTGGAAGAGTAGAGGATTTAGGAGAACTTCGTCGACTACAAATTTCACGAATTAAACGAATGGGCGACACGCGGCTTATTCGTTTAATTCGTGAAATTCGTAGTAGTATTACGACTGAACTGCCTACAGTGAAATCCGTCGTTACTTGATCAGGTTGCCCAGGATGTCGCGGGTCAGCTCACGGGTGACGGTGCGCGTGGCGGCACTGGTGGCATTCTTCACCACCTTCTCCTTGGCCGATGTCTTCGACTTCGACTCCTTGCCGCTCACCTTATTGCTCACCCATGTGCCGAGCAGGGCGGCGAGGGTCGAGGTGACGGCGGTCATGACGGCCTTCAGCACCTTGCTCACGATGCCGGCCTTCTTCTTCTCGGTCTTTTCGGCCTTGCCGCCCTTCTCAGCCTTCTCGCCCTCGGCTTCCTCCTGGGCGGCGAGCGCCTCCTCGGCCTCCTTGGCCAGCACCTCGAAGGCACTCTCGCGGTCGACGGGCGTGTCGTACTTGCCATAAATGCGGCTCTGCTTGATGATGTCAAGACGCTGACCCTCGCTGACGGCACCTATCTGACTGAGCGGGAACAACACCTTGGCGCGCTGTACAATAGCCGGTGCACCCTTCTCGTCAAGGAAGCTGACGAGAGCCTCGCCGGTCTCAAGGTTCATAATAGCCTCATCGGTCTTGAACTCAGGATTGGGGCGGAAGGTATCAGCAGCAGTCTTCACGGCCTTCTGATCCTTCGGGGTATAGGCACGGAGAGCGTGCTGCACACGGTTGCCAAGCTGTCCGAGGATGACTTCGGGAATGTCTGTCGGGCTTTGCGTGATAAAGTAGATACCGACGCCCTTAGAGCGGATGAGTCGGATGACCTGCTCAATCTTGTCGAGCAGGGCTTTCGACGTGCCGTCGAACAGCATGTGAGCCTCGTCGAAGAAGAACACGAGCTTGGGCAGCGGCAGGTCGCCTACTTCGGGGAGCGTGGTGTAAAGTTCGGAGAGCAGCCAAAGCAGGAAGGTGGAATAGAGCTTGGGCTGGAGCATCAGCTTGTCGGCAGCGAGGACGCTCATGATTCCCTTACCGCCTTCAGTCTGCAGTAGGTCGTAGATATCGAACGAGGGCTCACCGAAGAAGTGGTCAGCACCTTGAGCCTCCAGCTGGAGCAGGGCGCGCTGGATGGCGCCGATGGTCGGAGTAGAGATGTTTCCGTATTTCGTGGTGTACTCCTTGGCATGCTGCGACACCCAGTCGAGCATGGAACGCAGGTCCTTAAGGTCGAGGATGAGCAGTCCGCGCTCGTCGGCGATGCGGAACACGATGTTGAGCACGCCATCCTGTGTCTCGTTAAGCTGGAGCAGGCGGCTGAGCAACTGCGGCCCCATCTGGCTGACTGTGGCACGCATGGGGTGTCCCTGCTCACCAAAGACGTCATAGAAGCGGACAGGGCAGGCCTGGAACTGCGGATTCTCAATACCGAACTCAGGCAGTCTTTTCTCGATGAAACCGCTCATTTTGCCCACTTGCGAGATGCCGCTGAGGTCGCCCTTCATGTCGGCCATGAAGCAGGGCACACCTGCCTGGCAGAATGTCTCGGCCATCACCTGTAGCGTGACGGTCTTACCCGTACCCGTGGCTCCGGCAATGAGTCCGTGCCGGTTGGCCATCTTTCCTGTAATACTGAGCGCTCCTTCGGCGCAGTGGGCGATGTAGAGCCCGCGTTCGTTGTCTAACATGTGGCTTTTGTTGTTTTAAGTTTTTGACTTCTTGTAATACTGATGGCAAAAGTACATAAAAAAGCGTAAAATGCCAAAGTTTTTCCATGATATTTTGTAACTTTGCACAGTTTTTCACCATTACAGACAAACTATGACAATAAGAAACTACCTACTGACCCTCTTCGTGCTGGCAGCCACAACCCTGCAGGCTGCCGACTATGCGAAGTATTACCAGAATCTGCCGACGCCCGTGAAACAGGTGGAGGTCTTCACCATTCCGAAGAACGAAGTCATGCTGACGGACTTCGGTGCCGTGGGCAACGGTCTGACGCTCTGCACCGAGGCCTTCGAGAAAGCAATTTCAAAGCTGACCAAGCAGGGCGGCGGACGAGTGACGGTGCCCGAGGGCGTATGGCTGACAGGCCCCATCCGTCTGAAGGATAACATCGAACTACATCTTGAGAAGAATGCTATCATCTACTTCTCGCCCGACAAGCAGCTATACCTTGATGCTGAAGGCAAGTCGAGCCGCGTTGACCCATGCATACGGGCCTCGAAGGCCCGCAACATCGCTATTACCGGCAGCGGCATCATCGACGGCAACGGCAACCAGTGGCGACCCGTGAAGCGCTCGAAGATGAGCGACGTGGAGTGGAAACAGTATACGGAAATGGGCGGTCAGTTGACCGAGAAGGGCGACCTATGGTACCCATGGCAGCTGAAGAGCCGCTTCCCCGACATTGCCGGCACGCCGCAGAAGCAGGAGGCCATGCGCAACGACCTGGTGCGCTTCGAGCAGTGTGAGAACATCCTGCTGGAGGGCGTGACGTTCCAGAATTCGCCCCGCTTCCACGTCCATCCCTGCTACTCGCGCAACATCATCATCGACGGTATCACCGTGCGCTGCCCGTGGAACGTTCAGAACGGCGACGGCATCGACCTCTCGGACTGCCATCAGGCGCTGATTGTCAACGCAACGGTCAACGTCGGCGACGACGGGCTCTGCATGAAGAGCGGTTCGCAGAAGAAGGACTGCGACGTGTGGGGCTGTCAGGACGTGCTCATTCAGGACAACACCGTCTACCACGCGCATGGCGGCTTCGTACTGGGCAGTGAGACCATCGGCGGCATCCGCGATATGGTTGTGCGCCACAACCGCTTCCTCGGCACCGATGTTGGCCTGCGCTTCAAGAGTGCACTGGACCGCGGCGGACGAACCGAGCGCCTCTTCATCAGCGACATCATGATGACCGACATCGCCGGCGAGGCCATCATCTTCCAGTGCGACTACGTGAACCGACACGCCGGCGACAACGGCAAGGCGCCAACCTATACCAAAGAGCAGCGTCGCCATGCGCCCAACTTCCAGGATATCCACATCAGCCGCATCGTCTGCCGCGGAGCCAAGACGGGCATCAAGGCCGCCGGCATTGAGGGACTCGACTGCATACACGACATTGACATCAGCGAATGTTCCATTATATATAATAAGGTAGCAACCGACATCGACGAGGCAACAGCCAAGCTGACCATGCGGGATGTCAAGACAACAGAGAATGTTTACTCAAAACCAGTACAATAACGCTATGAAAACAACTGTAAACCAAAACCCGTCTTTTCTTTACTTCATATGTGCCGTGTCGGCCATGGGCGGTCTGCTCTTCGGCTACGACTGGGTGGTCATCGGCGGCGCAAAACCGTTCTACGAACTATACTTTGGCATCGCTGACTCGCCTGTGATGCAGGGCGTGGCCATGTCGACTGCCTTGATAGGCTGTTTGGTGGGTGCAATGGTGGCAGGTGCTGCCGCCGACAAATATGGGCGCAAGCCGCTGCTGACGGTGTCGGCGGTGCTCTTCACCGTCTCGGCCATCGGCACGGGTCTGTTCAACGACTTCACCTTATTTAATATAGCCCGCTTCGTGGGCGGCATGGGCATCGGCGTGGCCTCAGCCTTGGCACCGATGTATATTGCCGAGGTCAGTCCGGCATCGATACGCGGACGGATGGTGAGCCTCAACCAGATGACCATCGTGCTTGGCATTCTAGCTGCACAGATTGTCAACCTGCTGCTGGCCCGCGATACGTCGGTAGCTGAGAACCAGGCGTGGAATGTGGCTTGGGGCTGGCGCTGGATGTTCTGGGCAGAGACGGTGCCGGCAGCCGCGTTTCTTGTGATGAGTTTCTTCATCCCGGAAAGCCCGGTGTTCTTGCGGATGAAGGCTGCGGCAACGCCGCAGCACAGCGAACAGGCGGGGCTGAGGGAACTGGCTCAGGCGAAATACGGGCGGGTGCTGCTGTTGGGGCTGGTCATTGCGGTGTTCCAGCAGTGGTGCGGCACGAACGTCATCTTCAACTACGCGCAGGAGATTTTCGTGGGAGCGGGCTTCGATGTCGACGGCATGTTTATCAACATCGTCATCACGGGCATCGCCAACGTGGTCTTCACCTTTGTGGCCCTCTACACCATTGAGCGGTGGGGCCGCCGCACGCTGATGCTCATCGGTGCCGGTGGTCTGGGGCTGATTTACCTGACCTTAGGCACCTGCTACTTCCTGGAGGTAAAGGGCTTCGCGATGGTCTGCTTAGTGGTTACGGCCATCTCGGTCTACGCCATGACGCTGGGCCCCGTTACCTGGACGCTGCTGGCAGAGATATTCCCCAACCGCATCCGCGGCGTGGCAATGGCCACGTGCACGTTTGCCCTCTGGGTAGGCTGCTGCACGCTGACGTTCTCGTTCCCGTCGATGAACGCAGCCTTAGGCAGCAGCGGCACGTTCTGGATTTACAGCGGCATCTGCCTTTGTGCCTTCCTCTACCTGCTGCGCCGCTGTCCTGAGACGAAAGGCAAGAGCTTAGAAGAACTGGAAAAAGAACTTGTGAAATAAATCGTAAATCGAAAATCTGTAAATCGTAAATAACATGGTGGTAAAAGCCTGGAGAGAAATAGTGACCATCCCGACCTACGAGGTGGGGAAGGCCGAGAAGAACCCGATATTCCTTGAGAAGCGGGTGTATCAGGGAAGCAGCGGTGTGGTTTATCCGTACCCCGTCATTGAGTCGATAGCCGACGAGCCGACGCCGAAGGAGTGGCAGGCCGTCTGGCTCGAGAACGAGTATATCAAGGTGATGGTGCTGCCCGAACTGGGCGGCCGCATCCAGATGGCGTATGACAAGGTGAAGCAGCGCCACTTCGTGTACTACAACCACGTCATCAAGCCGGCCCTCGTCGGACTGTGTGGACCGTGGATCAGCGGCGGCATCGAGTTCAACTGGCCGCAGCACCACCGTCCGTCGACCTACTCGCCCGTCGACTCGCTGATTGTGGAGAACGCGGACGGGAGCGTCACCGTCTGGGTAAACGAGATGGAGCGGATGTTCCATCAGAAGGGCGCCGCCGGCTTCACGCTACGCCCCGGCTGTGCCTACCTGGAGATTCAGGGGCGCGTCAGCAACCGCACGCCGCTGCCGCAGACATTCCTCTGGTGGGCCAACCCCGCCGTCGAGGTGAACGACCAGTACCAGAGCGTGTTCCCGCCCGACGTGAACGCCGTCTTCGACCACGGCAAGCGCGCCGTCTCCAGCTTCCCCATCGCCACGGGCACCTATTACAAGATGGACTACTCGGCCGGCGTCGACATCTCGAACTACCGCAACATCCCCGTGCCCACGAGCTATATGGCCGTCAACTCGAAGTACGACTTCGAGGGCGGCTACGAGAACGACAGCCACGGCGGCATGCTCCACGTGGCCAGCCACCACTTCTCGCCCGGCAAGAAGCAGTGGACCTGGGGCAACGGCGACTTCGGCCGCGCCTGGGACCGGAACCTGACGGAGCCCACCCCTGGCCCCTCCCCAAGGGAGGGGGAGTTCCGCCCCTACATCGAACTGATGGCCGGCGTCTACACCGAGAACCAGCCCGACTTCACGTGGCTCATGCCCTACGAGGAGAAGCAGTTCGTGCAGTACTTCATGCCCTATCGCGAGGTCGGCATGGTGAAGCAGGCGAGTAAGGACTTCATAATAGGCCTCACCCCCGACCCTTCTCCGACTGGAGAGGGGAGGTCGGTTACTTTCAAGGTGCTGGCTACGTCGAAGCAGGAGGTGCGCATCGTGCTGCGCCACGATAACGGCGAGGTGTACTATGACCAGATGGTGACGCTGTCGCCCGAGGAGGTCTTTCAGCAGACAGTGGACGTGAACGGCACGAAGATGGACAGCCTGACACTGACGGTGGGCCGTCTGACGTGGCACGCAGAGCCTGACGAGATACGCCCCATCCCCGATGCCGCCGAGGCCGCCCTGCCGCCTGAGGACACGAAGACCAACGATCAGCTCTACCTGACGGGTCTGCACTTGGAGCAGTACCGCCACGCCACGTGGTCGGCCCTCGACTACTACGAAGAGGCCCTGCGCCGCGACCCCAACGACGTGCGCTGCCTGAACCAGACGGGACTGTGGTACCTGCGCCGCGGGCGGTTCGACAAGGCGGAGCCCTATCTGCGAAAGGCCGTGAAGATATGGCAGAAGCGCAACCCGAACCCCTACGACGGCGAGGCCATCTTCAACCTCGCCCTCTGTCTGAAGTACCAACGCCGCACGCAGGAGGCTTACGAGCTGTTCTGGAAGTCGACGTGGAACAAGGCCTGGGCCGATGCCGGCTACTTCGAGGCCGCCTGCATCAGCGTGAGCCAAGGCCGCTACGACGACGCCCTCGACGAGCTGGGCCGCTGTCTCATCTTCAACAGCTGCAACCACAAGGCGCGCGCGCTGAAGGCTGCCGTGCTGCGGCTGCAGCAGGACGGGAAGCAGAAGGGCGGTCTGCAGATGGGCAGTTCGAGGGAATTGAACGAACGCTTAGCGCTCATCAAAGAGTCGTTGCAGCTGGACCGCTTCAACTACGGCATTCGCTACGAGCAATACCTGCTGACAAAGGACAAGGACGTGCTGAAGGAGATGACCGTGATGATGCACGGAAACGTCTATAACTACCATGAACTGGCGCTCGACTATGCGCAGGCCGGTCTGTGGCAGGAGTGCATCAACATTCTGAAGCTGTGCAAGACGAAACATCCGCTTACCTATTATTATATAGGCTGGGCACAGCTCGGAATAGGCGATGCCGTGGCTGCCAACGATGCCTTCGAGCAGGCAGAAAAGGTGGACAGCTACTGCTGCTTCCCCAACCGCTTAGAGGATGTCATTGTGCTGACGATGGCCAAGACGATGAACCCCGACGGGGCACGCGCTCCCTATTACCTTGGTTGCCTGTATTACGACAAGCGGCAGTACGACGTGGCCATTGAGAACTGGGAGCTGTCGGCACGGCTCGACCCGCAGTTCCCGACCGTCTGGCGTAACCTGGCGCTGGCACGCTTCAACAAACAGGACAGGCGGGAGGAAGCATTGGCATACATGGAACGCGCTTTCAGCCTCGACAAGAAAGACGCCCGCGTGCTGATGGAACTCGACCAGCTCTACAAGCGCCTGCAGAAACCGCACCAGGAGCGGCTCAACTTCCTGCAGCAATACCCGAAGCTCATCCAGCAGCGCGACGACCTCGTCTTAGAGGAGATAACCCTGCTCAACCAGCTTGGCCGCTATGAGGAGGCCAAGGCAAAGCTCGACGCCCACAAGTTCCACCCGTGGGAGGGCGGCGAAGGCAAGGTGAGCGGGCAGTACCAGATATGCCGGGTGGAGCTTGCGAAGAAAAGCCTCACCCCCGGCCCCTCTCCCAAGGAGAGGGGAGTAGATAGTTCTGCTAAGGATAATGCCACCAAACTGTTGGAGGAGTGTCTCGTCTATCCGCCTCATCTTGGCGAGGGGAAGCTCTATGGTGCTCAGGACAATGACATCCTCTACTTCCTCGGGCGCTACGAGGAGGGAACGGCCGGACCGACGGAGCCTGCCGCCGCCATGTACTACAACGACGCCAAGCCCGACAAGATATTCTACGCCGGCCTCTGCTACCGCAAGTTAGGACAGGAGGACAAGGCGCGAAGCCTTTTCCACAAGCTCGTCAACTATGGCAAGCAGCACATCTTCGACCACGTCACGATGGACTACTTCGCCGTCTCGCTGCCCGACCTGCTCATCTGGGAAGACAGCCTCGACACGAAGAACCTCATCCACTGTAAGTATATGCTCGCGCTCGGCTACCTGGGACTGGGCGACACAGAAAAAGCCCTGAGGTATCTCTCCGAGGTGGAAGCCTTGGACATTAACCATCAGGGCATTCAACAGTTGCGGACGCTGATCGACAGCGGTCTGCTGTAGCTACTCAGCCGCCGCCTTCAGAATCTCTGAGAGCGTGGGGTGGATATGAATCATGTCGCGGAGCTGCCCAAGGGTGGTTTCGCGACATATTAGTACGGAGACCTTCTGAACGATGTCGGCAGCATGGGCACCGTAGGCGTGACAGCCGAGGAGACGTCCGTCGCCCTCAGAGACGAAGAGCTTCAGCATGCCCTCGGTCTCGTTCATCGCCATTGCCTTGCCGTTGGCACGCCAGAAGGACTTCTTGCACTCGTAGGCGATACCCTGTGCCTTCAACTGGTCTTCGGTGGGACCGACGCAGGCAGCCTCGGGAGTGGTGAAGATGGCGGCGGGCATAATGTCGAAGCGGATGTTGTCCTGCTTGCCAAGGATGTGGTTGACGGCGCGGACAGCCTGCATCTCGGCGGCATGGGCCAGCATCTGGCGGCCGTTGACGTCGCCGATGGCGTAGAGACCCTTCACCGACGTCTCGAAGTTATCATCCACCTTAACGCCCATGCGCTCATCATACTCAAAGCCGGCCTTTGTGAAGTCTGCCTGAACACGCGGTTTACGGCCGGTGGCCATCAGGATGACGTCGGCATCGATGTCGGCGAGCGACTGTACGGCGGTCTTCATCCGGAACGTGATGCCCTGTTTCTCCATCAGCTTGCGCAGACGCTTGGCAATATCGCTGTCGAGGGCGGGCAGGCACTCCTTCAGGTACTCAATGACCGTGACCTCGGAACCGAAACGGTGGAAGACGGAGGCAAACTCCATACCGATGACACCGGCGCCGATGATGGCCAGGCGCTTGGGCAGCACTTCAAGGGCGAGCAGGCCAGTGCTGTCGACGACGCGCGGGTCGCTGATGTCGGGCAGGGGGAGCCACTTCGTCTCTGAGCCGGTGGCGATGATGATATTTTTGGCGGCGACAGTGTCGCCGCATAGGGGACAGACGGTGTGGGCGTCGACGAACTGGGCACGGCTGCGGACGAGGGTGATATTCGGATGCGAGAGGATGCCTTCAACACCTGCACGGAGTTGGGGGATGACCTGGGCCATGCGCTGGCGGGCTTCATCGAAAGTGGCAGAGTGGACGTAGGTCTTCGTCGGTATACAGCCGACGTTCAGACAGGTGCCGCCTACCTCGCCACCCTCGAAGACGGTGACCTTCAGTCCCTGCTTCGCAGCATATTCAGCGGCGCGGTAGCCTCCAGGCCCCGCGCCGATGACGATAAGATCAGTCTGTGTCATTCTTCAGTTGCTTATAAGTAGTTATCGGGTGCTTGGCGGCCAGCACGTCGTCGACGCGCCCGATGGGGGTGTTGTGCGGGGCCGACTTCACCAGTTCTGGGTCGGTCTTGGCCTCCTCGGCAATCTTCCGCATCACGGCAATAAAGCCGTCGAGCGTCTCCTTCGACTCGTTCTCCGTCGGCTCAATCATCAGGCTCTCGTGGAACAGCAGGGGGAAGTAGATGGTCGGGGCGTGGTAGCCGTAGTCGAGCAGACGCTTCGCCACGTCCATCGTCGTAACGCCTGTGCTCTTGTCCTTCAGTCCGTCGAAGACGAACTCATGGCAGCAGGTCGTATCGATGGGCAGCTCGTAGACATCCTTCAGCGACTCCTTGATGTAGTTGGCATTGAGCGTAGCCAGAGGGCCGACCTCCTTCACATGCTCACGTCCTAAAGAAAGGATGTAGGCGTAGGCACGGATGGCCACAGCAAAGTTTCCGTGATAAGGCGACACCTCCGGGAAGAACATCTCCAAGCCCTCGCGCACGCCGACAGGACCGGCACCGGGACCGCCGCCGCCATGAGGCGTTGAGAAAGTCTTGTGCAGGTTGATGTGCATCACGTCGAAGCCCATGTCGCCGGGACGGCAGACGCCGAGCATCGGGTTCAGGTTGGCTCCGTCGTAGTACATCAGTCCGCCACAGTCGTGGATGAGTGAGGCAATCTCCGGGATATGGGTCTCGAAGAGGCCGAGGGTGTTGGGGTTCGTCATCATCATGGCGGCGATGCTATCGCCGCATAGAGAACACATGCGGTGGAGGTCGTCGAGGTCAACGGTGCCGTCGGCCTGCGACTTCACCTCGACAATCTCCAGGCCACAGACGGCTGCTGAGGCCGGGTTCGTGCCGTGGGCACTGTCAGGAACAATCACCTTCTTGCGCTGCAGGTCGCCACGCAAACGGTGGTAGTTGTCGATGACCATCAGTCCCGTCAACTCACCGTGAGCACCTGCGTAAGGCTTGAAAGTGAAGTGAGCCAAGCCTGTCAATGCACAAAGCGAACGCTCTAACAGCGTGACAACTGCCTGGGCACCCATTACCGTCGCGGCGGGCTGCATAGGATGCAGATTCTGGAACTGCGGCAGGGCGGCCATCTCCTCGTTGATTTTCGGATTGTATTTCATTGTGCAGGAGCCGAGGGGATAGAAGCCCGTGTCAACGCCAAAGTTATTATTAGAAAGGTTCGTGTAGTGGCGTACCACGGTCATCTCGTCACACTCGGGCAGTTCGGCGTCGCTCTGTCGGCGCAGTTCCTGCGGCACCTTGTAATCGCCGAAGCGGTTCTTGGGCAGACTGTAACCTTTGCGGCCCTCTTGCGACAGTTCAAAAATCAAGTTTCCATAAAGTCGGTTGTTCATAGGGCAGCAATCTTTACAAGGTTATCAATTTCTTCTTTCGAACGCTTCTCGGTGACGGCAAAGAGGAAGCCACTGCCAAGACGGACACCACCAAGGAAACCGGCATCGATGAAACGCTGGCAGAGCGTATCGGCATCGCCGTCATAGTCGACGTAGAACTCGTTGAAGAACGGCTTGTCATACACCAGTGAGAAACGTCCCGTCTTCAGCAGTTCGTCGCAGAGATAGTGGGCACCGGCATAACTCAGCTCGGCAGCCTCCTTCAGTCCCTGCTTACCCATGAGCGACATGTAGACCGTCACCCACAACGCCATCAGCGACTGGTTCGAGCAGATGTTCGACGTAGCCTTCTGCCGACGGATGTGCTGTTCGCGGGCCTGGAGCGTCAGCACGAAGGCGCGCTGTCCGCGATTGTCGACCGTCTTGCCGACGATGCGGCCCGGCATCTTGCGGATGAGCTTCTCCGTGCAGCACATATAGCCGACGTACGGGCCACCCCACTGCATGGGAATGCCCAGCGACTGGCCGTCGCCCACGGCGATGTCAGCCCCCCACTCGCCCGGCGTCTTCAGCACGGCGAGATCGGCGGCCACGCTGTTCATGATCAGGAGTGCCTTCTGCTGATGACAGAGGTCAGCCAGCCCGCTGTAGTCCTCGACGATGCCGAAGTAGTTGGGCTGCTGGACCACCACACCGGCCACGCCGCCCTGTGCCAGCAGCGCCTCAAGGCTCTCCCTCGAAGTGACGCCGTCGACGGCAGCGACCATCTCCAGTTCGATGTCGTGGAAGTGGGCGTAGGTCTTGACGACGGCAAGCGTCTTGGGGTCGATGGTTTCAGAGACGAGCACCTTGCGCTGCTTCTTGCCGGCGGCCACAGCCATCATCATGGCCTCGGCCGTTGCGGTCGTACCGTCATACATCGAGGCGTTCGAGATGTCCATGCCTGTCAGCTCGGCCATCATCGACTGATACTCAAAGATATAGTGCAGCGTGCCCTGCGAGATCTCAGCCTGATACGGCGTGTATGAGGTCAGCAGCTCCGAGCGCTGCAGCAGATTGGGAATGACCGACGGCGTGTAGTGGTCGTAGACGCCGCCACCGGCGAAGCACACGAGCGGCTTGTTCTGCTGGCCGAGTTTCTCGAAGAGCTGGCGCACCTCCAGTTCGCTCATCTCCGACGGCAGCTTATAGTCGCCGCGGAAGCGGATGTCTTCGGGAATCTGGGGGTATAAGGCATCGAGAGAATCGATGCCTACGGTTGAGAGCATTGCCTGCAGGTCTTCCTCGGTATGGGGGAAATACTTATAGGTCATTTCGCGCAGAATTCTTCGTAAGCCTTGGCGTCCATCAGGTTGTCAAGCTCTGCCTTGTCGCTCATCTCCACCTTGATAATCCAGTTCTCGTAGGCATCCTGGTTCACCAGCTCGGGCTGGTCGTCGAGGGCGTCGTTCACCTCGACCACCTTGCCGCTGACGGGCGATATGAGGTCGGAGGCAGCCTTCACGCTCTCCACGGCGCCAAACTCCTCGCCGGCCGTCACCTCGTCGTCAACGTCGGGCATGTCGACATACACCACGTTGCCTAATGCGTTCTGGGCATAGTCGGTAATACCAACGTAGCCATACTCACCTTCTACTCTTACATATTCGTGCGACTCCGAGTAGTAGAGTCCTTCGATTACCTTACTCATTTTTTATAGCTTTTGTTATAGAATTGCTTCTTGACAACCGTTCCGGGGAACGTCTTCTTGCGAATTTGTATCTGCACGTCGGTGCCGAGGGCGGCGTAGGCCGTGTCGACGAGTGCCATGCAGACGCTCTTGTCGGTAGAGATGGTGTGGTAGCCCGTAGTCACCTCGCCGATGGGCTCGCCGTCCATGTTGAGTACGGTGTAGCCGTGACGGGGAATAGCCTTGTCGTGCAGTTCGATGCCGACGAGCTTGCGGCTGACGCCCTCGGTCTTCTGCTTCAGCAGGGCCTCGCGGCCGATGAACTCAGGCTTGTCGAACTTGACGAACATCGTCAGACCGGCCATCACGGGCGTGATGTCCTCAGAGAGTTCGTCGCCGTAGAGCGGCAGTCCCACCTCGAAGCGCAGCGTGTCGCGGCAGCCCAGTCCGCAGGGCTGCACGTTGGCGGCAATCAGCTTCTCCCAGCACTCGCGGATGTAGTCGTGCGAGGCGTAGATCTCGAAGCCGTCCTCGCCGGTGTAGCCTGTGCGGCTGATGATGACGTCGCCAATGACCTTGCTGGTGTAGAACACGAGGTCGGCACATGGCAGGGCGAGGACTGTCTCGACGATGTGCTCCGATTCGGGTCCCTGAATGGCTATCTGTCCGTAGAAGTCTGACTCGTTCTGCAGGTCGATGTCGAAGCCGTCGGCATGTTCCTGCATCCACGCCCAGTCCTTGTCGATGTTAGCGGCGTTGATGACGAGGAAGAAGTCCTGCTCGCCGAGCTTGTAGACCAGCAGGTCGTCGACCGTACCGCCGTTGTCGTAGCACATCATGCCGTAGAGGATCTTGCCCACGGGCATGCCCGTCACGTCGTTCGTGAAGATGTGGTTCACGTAGCGCTCAGCATCCTTGCCCTTCACGGTCACCTCGCCCATGTGCGAGACGTCGAACAGTCCGCAGTTGTTGCGCACAGCCAGGTGCTCCAGCTGGATGTTCTTGTACTGTATAGGCATCACAAAGCCAGCAAACGGAGCCAGGAAGGCTCCCTCGGCAATGTGGTTCTCATACAGACACGTCCGCTTCTCTTTCTGTTTCTCTAACTCTTGTTTTATTGCCATAGTCTTATGTTAATTGATAGTTCTTCTCCAATGCCTCTATCCCGGCAACGTCGGCTGCCGTCAGCATGCGCTCGCCGCTGCAGAGCGTCTCGCGGACGAGCGTCTTCACCTCATCAAGGGTCAGCGGCGTATATTCTTTTAATAAGGTGATGCGCTGGCGCACGCTCTCGATGCCCTTCTTCTGCAGCTTCTCCCGGCTCGGCGTGATGGCCTGCAGCATGTGCGCCATGTTCGTGTCGTAGAGCAGCGTACTGTGTACGATGCACCCTTGGGGCGTCGTCCTGCAAGCCGTGCCGCAGACCTTCCTGTCGCCTATCATGATGTCGTTATGACTGGTGCCCGTGGCCTCGACGCCCATCTTACGCAGCACCAGCAGAATCATGTTGACAAAGCGGTTGAAGGCAAAGTTCACGTTCTGCTCGGCGGTGACGAACGACAGCATCAGGTTGTCGCGGTCGGCATAGACGCAGCCGCCGCCGCTCTTCCGGCGGAACACCTCGATGCCGTGCTCGCGGCAGTAGCCGAGGTTCACCTCGTTCTCCAATACCTGATTGCGCCCGTAGATGACCGTCGGCTCCACCTGCCATGTAAAGAAGTAGTCGGGCTCGTCAAGACGGCGGGCCACATACTCCTCCATTGCTAAATGGAACGATAAACGTCGCTGTTTGTCATCGGGCAGCAGGATGTACTTCATACATTTCAGGTTAGCGACTGCAAATATATGAAGTTTTTATGTAATCTACAAGTTTTTCTCCAAGAATTTTAGCTCGGCTTCCAACATTTCCAGTTTCGGCATGCGGAAACCGGCCTCTCGGGCTATCTCTATCGGGCGCGTATAAAGATAATGTATCTCCATTGGGCGGTGGAAGTCGTAGTCCAGCCGCATCGACGGCGAGTAGGGCGTCATCTCGTCGGTCATCTGGATCATCTTCTCGACAAACGCCTCGTCGACGCCGCTCACGCCCAAGGCCCGCGACGCTCCGACCACCTCCATCATCTGGTCACGGATGAGCTGGCGCGTCGAGGGATTCTTCAGCAGCAGGTCGGTCTGCGTGTGCAGGGCTACGGTCATGCCGTTGAAGGGCATGTTCCACACGGCCTTCTTCCAGCGTGCCTCGTGATACTCCACCTCGCCCGTCTGGATGTCGGCCTCGCGGAAGTCGCTGAACACAGCCTCGAACAGCGCCTCGTCGCGACACGAGTAGTTGGCCAGGTTGATGCTGCCATAGCATTGGTGGCTGACGCGCCCCGGCTCGGTCTTTGCCGAACAGATAAAGGCCAGTCCGGCGCAGAGCTGCACTTGGGGGAACATCAGCTGCACGTCCTGCTCAACGCCGATGCCGTTCTGAATCATCACCACCAGCGTGTTGTCGTGCAGCAGCGGCGGCAGCAGCGACTTCAGCAAGCGGTTGTTCACCGACTTGATGCACACCAGCACGACGTCGCACGGCGGCATATCCACAGTCCGGGCGTAGGCGTTAGCCTCGATATGGAACGACCCGTCGCAGGAGTCCACCTGCAGGCCGTTCGCCTTCACGTACTCATAGTCCTTGTGCAGCAGGAAGTGCACCTCCTGTCCTGCCCGTGCCAGCTTGGCGCCGTAGTAGCCGCCAATGGCCCCTGTTCCTATTACTCCGTATTTCATACAGGGTGCAAAAGTACAAAAATTCTGCCATATCAGCAAGCTTTTCTGCGCAAAAAACCGCAAAAACCTTGACAAACCGCCTCGCCATACTCGCGTGGCAGCCAGCAACCGCGCTACTGGCCGCAAATACGCAAGTTTTGGCCCATAAGCCAACCACTTGATTACCAACCTTCTACGCCAAAACAGTCTGTCGGTACCCCCTCAAAACGCCCCTGAATAGCGCCGCCAAGCCCCCTTTTTGGCGCCACCAAACCGGCCGGTTGGCGCCACTAACCCGGCGGTTTGCTCCGACCAACCCGCCGAGTTAGCATTCTCAGGCCGCCCCACGCGCTTTTCCCGCCTCCACAGAGCCCTTTTTCGCCCCATTCCGTTTCCAGAATCATCCTCCCAACTGACGCTTTTTTTAACTATTTTCTTTACACTCCTTGCCCCGAAGGAGTGAGGGGAAAAACAAATCTTGTCAAAATGTTTGGAGTTTCAATTATTTTGTGTATCTTTGCAACGATAACCAATTCATTAACCCTAAAACCTGATTTACAATGATGAAAAAACGATTATTCATACTACTCACAGCTCTTGTGGCCTTAGTAACGACGGCAGGAGCCGTGACCTACGGCATCTCCTTCTGCGGAATATCCATTACTAACGATGACAAGGATGACATTGCTTATTACTTGAGATTAGCGGGCTATACTGTACCTTCAGGCGCATCAGCTTCCTACAACCCCTCGACCAAAACGCTGACGCTGAACAACTGGTCAGGCAGCGGCTATACGTATGGTCTGGTAGTGGAGGAATCCTTTACCGGCACGCTGACCCTCAAGGTGAACGGTGACTGCAGACTCCCCTCAATATCCTTACGGGGAACGAACGACCTCACCATCAATGGATCTGGCACACTGACAATATTCGAACAATACGGATGTCAGATTAACGGCGTACACAAGGTGACTATCAACAGTGCCAATGTCAACATTCAGTACAAGTGGACAAAGAACGACTTCTACGACCGTATCAGCCTTGTCGTCAACGGAGGTTGGTTGTACGTGGGAGAGATGGGGTTTAACTTCTCGTCCGTCACCCTAACCGACTGCGTGATGACAGAGCCCAGCAGCGGCTCAAATAATGTGAGTGGGAAAACGGTGCGAATACGCCCCGAGTACCGCGATGACCCGCAAATCTCGTGGTCTCAATCGTCGGTCAATATCAATAAGAACCAGTCGTACACGCTGCCGTCATTCCGCAACCCCAAGAGCCTGACAGGCATCACATTCACGAGCAGCAACCTCAGCGTGGCGAGCGTCAGCAGCAGCGGTACTATCAGTCTTGGCTCGGGCACGGGATCGGCGGTGATTACCGCCACCTTCAACGGTAATGCCTCCTACAAGCCAGCACAGGTCACAACGACGCTGACCACCTACAGTGGCAGCCTGATGGAGCGGACCATCTATTGGTCGGAGAGCGAAGTAACCGTCGTCATGGGCGAAACGTTCAATGCGCCGACGCTGACTGTGGAACCTAATCCGGGCAGCGGCCACATCTATTATAAGTCATCAACCCCGTCTGTTGCGATGATTAGTGATTGGGGTACTGTTACTATCAAGAGTCCTGGCCAAACCACTATAACCGCCAACATCAAAGCCCTCAACAACTATAACGCATGTAGTGCCAGCTATGAACTCTACGTGTATGGCTACTATGACATGCGATGGAGAGTTGAAACCTATCAGGCCACCGTCGGTAATACAAAAGTAAGGCCAAGTTCTATCGGTTTCACAGACGTCACCTATTATAGTAGCAACACCGACGTAGCCGAGGTTGACGAAAATGGTTATGTGACAGCCAAAGCTGCTGGTACCGCTGTCATTACGGCAGAGCGAGAAGGTGAAGGCTACTATCTGAATACGACCGCTTCTTACACACTTGTAGTAGAGCGTCAGAACCCCATCAATCGGCTGTACTGGTCGAATGGCGTAAAAAATGACAGCTACACTGTGGCATACGGAGAGTATTGCTATGCTAAACTGAGCAACGCTCTAAATCTGCCCGTCAGCTACGCGAGCAGCAACACCACGGTAGCCACCATCGACGATGAAGGAAAAGTAACGCCGCTGGCCGTGGGCGAAGCGGTCATCACTGCCATCTTCGACGGCGATGACACCTATGAGCCTGTAACCAGAAGCTTCACACTGACGGTAACGCCGCCAAAGCCGAAAATCAATTGGCCAAAATCTGCCACCACCGGCCACCTTGGCAGTACGTTCGACAGTCCGACACTCAATAATCCCAACAACGTCCCCGTCAGCTACACGAGCAGTGACCCCACCGTGGCCACCATTGACGAAACTGGCAACGTAACTCTCCTGTCCATCGGCAAGACCACCATCAGTGCCATCTTCGACGGCAACGAGACGTATGTACCCTCGACCGTTACGTACCAGTTGACCGTCATCGATGTCTATTGGACTAAGGAGTATGACTATCTCGCCATAGGACGTTCGTTCCGCCCGGAACTCGTCAACCTCTCAGGAAGGGAAGTAAACATCACTGTTTCTGGAGACTTTGCAACCTACGACCCCGAAACAGGCTTTGTCACGGGTGTAAGTAAGGGCAGCTGCAAAATTTATGCCAGTGAGGGCAATGGGTCGGTCAGCATGAACCTACATATCTGCCCTGTGGGCGATGCCAACCATAGCCGTACCCTGTCTTCAACCGATGTTACGAGTATGATTCAGAAGATTACTGGCAGCAGCGACAACACCGTAGCCCCATACGCTCCGGAGGATGTCAACGGCGACGGACGCTTGGACATTATCGACGTTGCCTTGCTCATCGAACTGCTGAAAGCGCAGTGAGACAGCTGATAGAAGTGAAATTTCCGGGCGAAAGGTAATGAGTGTCGGAAAAAAGTTGTAACTTTGCACCCGCATGGAGAAACAAGACTTTGGGCTGCTCAGGCGCATCGACTCGCCGTCGGACTTGCGCAGCCTGACGATTGACGACCTGCCGCGGGTGTGCGAAGAGCTGCGGCAGGACATCGTTGAAGAGCTGTCAGTGAACCCCGGACACCTGGCCTCGAGCCTCGGCGTGGTGGAACTGACAGTGGCGCTGCACTACGTCTTCGACACACCTAACGACCGCATCGTCTGGGACGTGGGCCACCAGGCCTACGGCCACAAGATATTGACTGGCCGCCGCGAGCAGTTCTCGACGAACCGCAAGCTGGGCGGCATACGTCCCTTCCCCTCGCCCCAGGAGAGCGAGTACGACTCGTTCGCCTGCGGCCACGCCTCGAACAGCATCTCGGCCGCCCTCGGCATGGCGGTGGCTTCGAAAATTGAGAATGAAGAGTTGCCTCGCAAGGTCGTTGCCGTCATCGGCGACGGTGCCATGTCGGGCGGACTGGCCTTCGAGGGTCTGAACAACGTGTCGTCGTCGCCCAACGACCTGCTCATCATACTGAACGACAACAACATGTCGATAGACCGCTCCGTGGGCGGCATGAAGCAGTACCTGCTGAGCCTGAACACCAACAAGACCTACAACCACCTGCGCTTCAAGGCCGGGCAGTGGCTCCACGGGCGAGGCATGATGAACGACGACCGGCGGAAAGGGCTCATCCGCCTGTCGAACGCCATCAAGAGCGCCATCTCGCACCAGCAGAACATCTTCGAGGGCATGAACATACGCTACTTCGGACCTACCGACGGCCACGACGTCAAGGAACTGGTGCGCATACTCCGCGAAATCAAGGACATGAAGGGGCCGAAGCTGCTGCACATCCACACGAAGAAAGGCCACGGCTATGCTCCGGCCGAGAAGGACGTCACCACCTGGCACGCACCGGGGAAGTTCAATCCCGACACCGGCGAGCGACTGGTGGACAACAACCCCGACAAGCCGCAGAAGTACCAGGACGTCTTCGGACATACGCTCCTGGAACTGGCCCGGCAGAACCCGCGCATCGTCGGCGTGACGCCCGCCATGCCCTCGGGCTGCTCGATGAACATCATGATGAAGGAGATGCCCGAGCGCACCTTCGACGTGGGCATCGCCGAAGGGCACGCCGTCACCTTCTCAGGCGGCATGGCCAAGGACGGCCTCATTCCCTTCTGTAACATCTACTCGGCCTTCGCACAGAGGGCCTACGACAACATCATACACGACGTGGCGCTGCTCGGGCTGCACGTCGTGCTCTGCTTCGACCGCGCCGGACTGGTCGGCGAGGACGGGCCTACCCACCACGGCGCCTTCGACCTGGCTGCACTGCGGCCAGTGCCTAACCTGACCATCTGCTCGCCGATGGACGAGCACGAGCTGCGCCGGCTGATGTACACCGCCCAGCTGCCCGACAAGGGACCGTTCGTCATTCGCTACCCCCGTGGCGGCGGCGTGCTGAAGGATTGGCGCTGCCCCCTGGAGGAGGTCAAGGTGGGCACGGGCCGCCGCCTGCACGACGGCAGCGACGTGGCCGTGCTCTCGATAGGCCCCATCGGCAACGAAGCCCTGAAAGCAGCCCGCGAGACGGGCGCCGCCATGTACGACATGCGCTTCCTGAAGCCCCTCGACGAGGATATCCTCCACGAGGTGGGCCGCAGGTTCAGCCGCGTCGTCACCGTCGAGAACGGCGTCAGGGACGGCGGTCTCGGCTCTGCCGTCACGGAGTGGCTCTCCGACCACGGCTACGCCACGCGCGTCACCCGCCTCGGACTGCCCACCGACCACTTTGTGGAGCACGGCACCGTCGGCGAACTGCACCACCTCTGCGGCACCGATGCCGAGGGAATCAAATTGAAAATCGAAAATCCGTAAATCGTAAATAGCATGAAGATTGTCATTGTCGGAGCCGGTGCCGTGGGCACCCATTTGTCGAAACTGCTGTCGGGCGAGCACCAGAGCTGCGTGCTCATCGACGACAACGAGGAGCGCTTGGAGGGTGTCGCCGAGTACGACGTGATGACCTACAACGCGCTGCCCACCAGTATCGGTGCGCTGAAGGAGGCCGGAGCCGACAAGGCCGACCTCTTCGTCGGCGTCACCACCGAGGAGACCACCAACATCACGGCCTGCGTCATTGCCCACGGCCTCGGCGCGAAGAAGACGGTGGCACGCATCGACAACTACGAGTACCTCTCGGCACAGAACCAGAAGTTCTTCCAGCAGATGGGCATCGACTCGATGGTCTACCCCGAGGTGCTGGCAGCCACCGACATCACCAACGGTCTGAAGATGTCGTGGGTGCGCCAGCGCTGGGACGTCCACGACGGCGCCCTCGTCCTTCTGGGCATCAAGCTGCGCGAGGGCTGCGAGATTCTGAACCAGCCGCTGAAGGACCTCTGCGGCCCCGAAGACCCCTACCACGTCGTGGCCATCAAGCGCGACGGCGAGACCATCATCCCCGGCGGTCTCGACACGCTGAAGCTCAACGACCTCACCTACTTCATGACTACGAAGGAGTACATACCCTACATCCGCAAGATTGTGGGCAAGGAGCACTATACCGACGTGAAGAACGTCATCATCATGGGCGGCGGCAAGACCTCGGTACGCGCCGCGCTGACCATTCCCGACTACATGAACGTCAAAATCATTGAGAAGGACGCCGAGCGCTGCGAGAAGCTCAACCAGCTGCTGGCCGAGAGCGACGCGATGGTCATCCACGGCGACGGCCGCGACCTGGCCCTGCTCGAGGAGGAGGGCATACGCAGCACGCAGGCCTTCGTGGCCCTGACCGGCAATGCCGAGACCAACATCCTGGCCTGTCTGACGGCCAAGAAGCTCGGCGTGCGCAAGACGGTGGCTATGGTCGAGAACCTCGACTACGTCTCGATGGCCGAGAGCCTCGACATCGGCACCATCATCAACAAGAAGACGGTGGCAGCCAGCCACATCTACCAGATGATGCTCGACGCCGACGTGCGCAACCTGCGCTCGCTGATGCTCGTCGACAGCGAGGTGGCCGAGTTTGTGGCCTCCGAAGGCTCGCGGGTGACGAAGCGATTGGTAAAGGACCTCGGACTGCCTATCGGCGTCACCATCGGCGGACTGGTGCGCAACGGCCAGGGTCTGCTCGTCAGCGGTAACTCCCAGATTCAGGCCGGCGACTCCGTCATGGTCTTCTGCCACGAGCAGAAACTTAAGCAACTCGAGAAGTACTTCAAGAAGACCTCCATCTTCTAACACCTATCACCCTTCACCTTTCACCCTTCACCTTTCACCAAACATGGTCAACTTCCGCATCATAAACAAGATCATCGGCTCGCTGCTCTTCGTCGAAGCCCAGTTCATGGGCTGGTGTCTGGCCGTAGCCTTCAGCCATCATGAGGACGACGCGCTGGCCTTCCTGCTGTCGATGCTGCTGACCTTCGGATTCGGATTCCTCTTCCTCTTCCTCGGACGCGGCGCCGTCAACACGCTGAGCCGCCGCGACGCCTACGTCGTCGTCACCGCCGTCTGGGTCATCTTCTCGGTGTTCGGCATGCTGCCCTTCCTCATCCACGGCAGCATCACCAACCTCACCGACGCCTTCTTCGAGACGATGTCGGGCTTTACCACTACCGGCGCCACCATCCTCGACGACGTCGAGCAACTGCCCCACGGCATTCTCTTCTGGCGCTCGCTCATGCAGTGGATAGGCGGACTGGGAATCGTCTTCTTCACCATCGCCATCCTGCCGTCACTCGTCGGCGGCAGCGTCAAGGTGTTTGCCGCCGAGGCCACCGGCCCCATCAAGGCCAAGATGCACCCGCGACTGAGCACCTCGGCCAAGTGGATCTGGAGCATCTACCTGCTGCTCACCATCGGCTGCGGCCTGTCGTTCTGGGCCGTCGGCATGGACTGGTTCGAGGCCCTAAACTACTCGATGACCACCACCGCCACGGGCGGCTTCTCCATCCACAACGACGGTCTGGAGCACTTCAACCTGGCCTCCATCGACTACATCGCCATCGTGTTCCAGTTTCTCTCGGGCATTAACTTCACCTTATTATATATAAGCATCTTCAAGCTGCGCATCTCGGCGCTGTTCAAGAACTCTGAGTTCAAACTCTACATCGCCGTCGTCGTCGGAGCCACGCTGTGGATTATGTACCTGCTGCTCACCCGTATGGACTACCCGCTCGAACAGGCTTTCCGCAACGCCCTGTTCCAGGTGGTATCGTTTATGACCACTACGGGTATGTTCAACGACGAGGTCGGACTCTGGCCCCACATCACGTGGGTCATCCTGGGTGTCGTCATGTTCCTCGGAGCCTGTGCCGGCAGCACCAGCGGCGGCTTCAAGTGCATTCGCGGCAACATGCTGCTGCAGGTGGTGCGCAACAACTTCCGCCAGATTCTGCACCCCAACGCCGTGCTGCCCGTGCGCATCAACGGCCAGAGCATTCCGCAGTCGAAGCTCGTGGCGCTGTTCGCCTTCTTCGTCCTGGCCATCTTCATGATGATCTTCACGGCAACGGCCATGATGGTCGGCGGCGTCGACAACACCAACTCGGTGACCATCGCCCTGAGCTGCGTCAGCAACGTCGGCCCCTCGCTCGGCACCAAGATCGGTCCCGAACTGTCGTGGTCGATTCTCCCCGACGCCATCAAGTGGCTCCTCTGCCTCCTGATGCTTATGGGCCGTCTCGAAATCATGACCGTCCTCGTGCTCTTCACCCGCACATTCTGGAAGGAGAACTAGGACGAATTACCGATTTTTACAATGAAACAGACAATAAAACTATGGATGCTCGCCGTCATGCTGACGGCAGGCAACGCAGCCGCAGAGGCACAGACGAAACGCTCGCCAGCATCGGCGCTGCCCTGCGCCTGAACTACCCCGAGACGGAGAATGCGCTGGAACTGCATACGCCCATAGGCTCGAAGCTGGTGTTCGAGAAATGGAACGACGGCACGGAGGATTACGTCGCCCTCAATATGGTCTATCAGGCCATCGGTCAGCTGCAGGGGCGCACGCTGCTATCGCCCAGCGCGCCACCGATGGTGCGCCCTGTCACCATAGAAGGACTGACGGCTAACAGCGACGGTCTCTACCGCCTTGCCGACGTCGACGCCCGCATGGCCGAGGCGATGGCTGAATACGACGCCATCGAAGACGTGCCGACTGCCGTCAGGGACGCATCAGGTGACGCGTCGCCATCGGCAGCCATCTACAACCTGCAAGGCCAGCGCCTTGACACCCTGCAACAGGGCGTGTATATCGTTGACGGCAAGAAAAAGATTATGAAGAGGTAGGAGCCAAATATCGCCGCACGTCGTCCTGCAGGCGGCGGAAAGGTTCCGACAATATATAGCCGCTGTTCTTCTTGAGCATGGTCTTAACATCCTGAAGCGAGTTCTCGTAACACGACAGTTCGTTGCGCTTCTGCGTCTTGTGGGCTGAGGCGTGGTAGATTTCGTTCTGCCGCTCTTGGCGCAGCAGATTGCAGACCTTCGAGAGGATGGGAGCTACGACAGTGTCGAAGAGATGATGGCCCTGTATATATAAATAGGTGGTCTGCGGCGTGACGCCGAGGGTTTTTATCTCGTCCTTCAGCGCGAGGTATTCGTCCTTGGCATCTGGGAACAGCCGCTGCAGTTCGCGTATCTTCACCCCCACCTTACGGCGCACATTGGCCAGCGAGGCGTCGGGATTCTGCACGCTGAAGCCGCCGGGGTCGGCAATGCGGTTGAAGTCGGAAATGGAGAACTTCGGGTAGTTGCCGTTGCGATAGAGCATGATTGACCAGACGAATAAAGGGAAAATGGCCTCGCTGTAGCGGGAGAAGTAATCGCGGAAGTCGAAGATGCGGTGGTCGTTGAGCGTCACCGACACACAGACGTTGTGCAGCGACGGAGCGTAGCACTGGAAGTTCTCAATGGCATAGACATAGGTATGGAAGACATACGGACTCTGCAGCACCTTCTTCGACTGCGCCGTGCGACCCTGGATGAGGTAGTCGTAGTCGGCATCGACACAGGCTATCATGTCGCGCCCCAGCGGCTCGCCTTCGAGAAAATTCATCAGCACCGACTTCTTGCCCCGCGTCAGGTTGGCCTTCGAAGGCAGCATCACCTCGAAGTATTGGTGGTCGTCCTCGAACTCGCTGAGTACCGTGCGCCAGAAGTAAATATCATCATAAGCCTCGACGTAGGCCACAATCCTGCGCCGTGCCTGCTTCGACTTCAGGGCGTTGGCGGCCTCGAAGTAGCGGCTGTTGATATTGTCCTTCAGACGATTACTCATTTCAATCGCAAATTGAAAATCCGTAAACCGAAAATCACAAGGTGATGTCAGTAACCTCGGTGACGCTGTCTACCCAACCATTCATGACGACGGCGGGCGAGTGGGTGGTAAGGATAATCTGCACGTTGGGGTTCAGCTCCAGACAGAGGTCGATGAGCCGTTTCTGCCACTCGATGTGGAGCGACACCTCGGGCTCGTCCATGAAGAGCACATAGTGCTGGTCGTCCTCGACGAGTACAGTGAGCAGGATGGCCAGCATCTGCTTCTCCCCTGAAGACAGCTGATAAGGGACGAGCACCTCGCCAATCTGCGAGAAGCGTATCTCATTCTCGGTGCGCACAATCTTCTTGCCCGTGTCAACGAAGAGCTCGTCGACTATGTCCTGGAAGCGTTTCTTCTTCAGCGAAAGCCGCTGGGCGGAGTCAGCATCGCCCTGCTGCAGGCATTCGATGATGCGGTTGCCGATGTTAACCTGATAGTCGAGATACTTGCGCTGCAGATGATAGAGTTGGAAGTCGAGAGCCGACGAGATGCGCGTGTCGACATGAGCCATCGTGTCGAGGTCGAGCACCGGCGAGTCAAGAGAGCGGATGACGTCGTAGCGTATCCACTTGGCATCCTCGGGTTCGACGTCGAGCTTCACGCCCTTCAGCATATGACTGGGAAACTCGCCACCAGCTATCAGGCCCTTCACCACCTTATTTAATATCGTACTCTTGCCCACCCCATTGATACCACTTAGGATGTTCACGCGGGGCGACAGTTCCCACACGATGTGCTTCTTGCCGCTCCACAGGGAGTCAATCTCTATTCGTTTAATATAGTCCGCGTACTTCTGCATAGTTCTAAGTTTTCGGCAAAGATAGCAAAAATTCCCGAATACTGTACGGTATTCGGGAATTTTTTTATTAAAATACTCAAAAAGGGTATTACATAAGGCGGCTACTCCATGGTTCCAACGCCTCGCGGCCAGTGACATAGTCGAGCAAAACCACATCGAAAATCATCACGCTATAGGCCGGCACCAGAGCATAGTCGGATGTGCCATAGCCCAACTGATACGGGATGTAGACACACCAACGGTCGCCAATGTGCATGTGCTGCAGTGCGGTGGCAAACCCGTCACAGAAGTTGCTGAGCTGATTGTCGACAACACCCGTAGTCTTCAGCGAGAAATTACCTTCGTATGTCTCGTCAAATACAAAACCTTGAGGGTAGCTGGCGCTGGGAATGAGGCGTCCACGATAGCTGACGCGCACAGAGTCGGTATAGAGCGGACTCGTGGTGCCGCTTCCCTGCGCCAACACCTTAATATATATATAGTCGGTGTTGGCTGTCAAGGTCTTTTCGTCCTTGGTGAAGGTCTTGATCTTCTTCCAAGCCGAGCCACCACGGCTCAGCGAGTCTTCGAGCGTGGCGAAATAGGCTTCGTTACGTACCTGCCAGTTGCCGAACTCTTCAGTGCCTTCGTCATCAGACTCTGAGCACGAAGCCGCTGCGCCTACAAACAGCAGCAACATCAGGAACCAAGATAGCTGTCTGGTATTCATTCTCTACAGTTTTTTCAATAGCGATGCGATGCTCACCTTGTCTTCAATGATGGCGTTCAGCTCACTGATGGGCACACGCTCCTGCTCCATGGTGTCGCGGAAACGCAGGGTAACGCAACCGTCGTTGAGCGTGTCGTGGTCGACGGTGACGCAATACGGAGTACCGATAGCATCCTGACGACGGTAGCGCTTGCCGATGGAGTCCTTCTCGTCGTACTGGCAGGCAAAGTGATACTTCAGCTGGTCGATAATCTCGCGGGCCTTCTCGGGCAGTCCATCCTTCTTGACAAGCGGCATGACGGCACACTTGACGGGAGCCAACGCAGCAGGCAGACGGAGCACGGTGCGCGTCTCGCCATTCTCTAACTTCTCCTCGGTGAAGGCGTGGCACATGATGCTGAGGAACATACGGTCGACACCGATAGAGGTCTCGATGACATACGGCGTGTACGACTCGTTGGTCTGCGGGTCGAAGTATTTGATGCTCTTGCCTGAGAACTTCTCGTGCTGCGACAGGTCGAAGTTGGTGCGCGAGTGGATACCCTCTACCTCCTTGAAGCCGAACGGCATCTTGAACTCGATGTCGGTGGCGGCATTGGCATAGTGGGCCAGCTTGTCGTGGTCGTGGAAGCGGTAGTTCTCAGCGCCGAAGCCCAAGGCCAGGTGCCACTTCATGCGCGTCTCCTTCCACTTGGGGAACCACTCTAACTCCGTGCCGGGCTGCACGAAGAACTGCATCTCCATCTGCTCGAACTCGCGCATGCGGAAGATGAACTGGCGAGCGACAATCTCGTTGCGGAAGGCCTTACCAATCTGGGCGATGCCAAAGGGAATCTTCATGCGGCCCGTCTTCTGCACGTTGAGGTAGTTGACGAAGATACCCTGAGCGGTCTCGGGACGGAGGTAGATTTTCATGGAGCCGTCGGCGGTGGAGCCCATCTCCGTGGAGAACATGAGGTTGAACTGCCGCACGTCGGTCCAGTTCTTCGTGCCGCTGATGGGGTCGACGATCTCCTCGTCCAGGATAATCTGCTTCAGCTCCTCCAGGTCAGGACCCTGCATGGCGGCGGCGTAGCGCTCGTGCAGCGCATCGCGCTTCTGCTTGGTCTCGGCCACACGCGGCGAGGTCTCCAGATACTTGGCCTCGTCGAACTGGTCGCCGAAGCGCTTGCGGGCCTTCTCGACCTCCTTCTGAATCTTCTCGTCGTACTTGGCTATCTGGTCCTCGATGAGCACGTCGGCACGATAGCGCTTCTTCGAGTCGCGGTTGTCTATAAGGGGATCGTTGAAGGCGTCGACGTGTCCCGAAGCCTTCCATATCGTGGGGTGCATAAAGATGGCCGAGTCGATACCCACGATGTTCTCGTGAAGCATCGTCATGGCCTTCCACCAGTATTGCTTGATATTATTCTTCAACTCCACACCGTTCTGACCATAGTCGTAGACGGCGCCTAAACCATCGTAAATTTCACTCGACGGGAACACAAAGCCGTATTCCTTGCAGTGGCTTACGATCTTCTTAAATACATCTTCTTGTGCCATAATACTTATTTATTATCGAAATTTGCGTGCAAAGGTACATATTTTAATTGAAAATGCAAAAAAGTTTAGGCGTTTTTAAACCTTTCGCTTTCTGGTGCGTCAAAAGAACAGAAACAGGATAACAAACATATCAGGATAACAATAAAAAAACAAAATTATGAAAAAGATTATTTTAACAGTAGTAGCCGCCATGGTAATGACCATTGGTTACGCAAAGACACAGAAGACAACCGCAGTGAAGAACGTTGACAACTACAGCATCACATTCGACCTACGCCGGCTGGCCGTTACACTGGACCTGACCGACTACCAGATGGAAGCAGTAAAAGTGATCAGCGACAACTTGAACGAAGATTTAGTATCGGCTGCTACAGCAAGGAGATTCGAGCGTCCCGCACTCATCCACAAAGCCATTCAGAAGGACGCACACAACATGCGCAACGTACTGAACGACAAACAGTACGACACCTACATGAAACTCCTGGGTGCCACGCTCCAGAACAAAGTTAGAAAGTAAAAAAGTAGTTTAACGGCCGTCGCGAAGCAATTCGAGGCGGTCGTTAAACGTTAAAAATATATAAGCAGAGGCAACTTTTCTCTTATTACCCATCACTTCTCACTTCTTTTTTGTACCTTTGCATCCGCAAAAGAAAAAGCATAGGGGCATAGCCCAGTTGGTTTAGAGCGCTGCAGTCACATTGCAGAGGTCCCCGGTTCGAGCCCGGGTGTCCCTACAAAAGGCAAGTTACTTACTCGTGACTTGCTTTTTTTCGTTAAATTATGTATGTTTTTCCACCTTTCCAATTTTTTTTTAGTAATTTTGCGCTGGCGAAAATAACTAAAAACGAAATATGGATGACGAAATAAAGAATCCGGAAAGCCCGGAAACACCAGATAGCCAAGGAAGCTCCGAGGCCCACTCAGACTATAAGCCCGTGAACCGGTTCGACGCCGCCGCAGTACACCACCTGAGCGGCATGTACCAGAACTGGTTCCTCGACTATGCCAGCTACGTGATACTGGAGCGAGCCGTGCCCAACATCGAGGACGGCTTCAAGCCCGTGCAGCGCCGCATCATGCACTCCATGAAGCGCATGGATGACGGCAGATACAATAAGGTGGCCAACATCGTGGGCCACACCATGCAGTTTCACCCCCACGGCGACGCCTCCATTGGCGATGCTCTGGTGCAGTTGGGACAGAAGGAGCTGCTCATCGACACACAGGGCAACTGGGGCAACATACTGACCGGCGACCGCGCCGCCGCCCCCCGATACATCGAGGCACGCCTGTCGAAGTTTGCCTTGGACACCGTCTTCAACCCGAAGACCACGGAGTGGCAGCTGTCGTACGACGGCCGCAACAAGGAGCCTATCACGCTGCCCGTGAAGTTCCCACTACTCATCGCTCAGGGTGCTGAGGGCATTGCCGTGGGCCTCTCTTCAAAGATTCTTCCCCACAACTTCTGCGAAATCTGCGACGCTGCCATCAGCTATCTGCATGGGCAGGAGTTCCAGCTATACCCCGATTTCCAGACCGGCGGTTCGATAGACGTCAGCAAATACAATGACGGCCAACGCGGCGGCGTACTGAAGGTGCGTGCCAAGATTGAGAAACTCGACCAGAAGACGCTGGTAATCCGCGACCTGCCTTACTCTAAGACGGTGGAGAGCCTCATCGAGAGCATCAAGAAGGCCATTGAGAAAGGCAAGATCAAGGCCCGCCGCGTCGATGACCTTACATCAGCCCAAGTGGAGATTCTCGTACATCTGGCTCCAGGTGTATCGTCGGACAAGACGATTGACGCCCTTTATGCCTTCACCGACTGCGAGATCAACATTTCGCCCAATTGCTGCGTTATCAGCGATCAGAAGCCACAGTTCCTAACCATCTCTGACGTGTTGCGCCACAACGTGGAGCGCACCAAGGACCTGATACGCCAGGAACTGGAAATCCGCAAGGGCGAACTGTTGGAGCAGTACCACTTCTGCTCGTTAGAGAAGATCTTCATTGAGGAGCGCATCTACAAGGACAAGAAGTTCGAGGAGGCCCCGAACGTCGACAGTGTCTGCGAGCATATCGACGAGCGGCTGACGCCCTACTACCCCACCCTCGTCCGCGAGGTGACAAAGGACGATATCCTGAAACTCCTGGAAATCAAGATGCAGCGCATCCTGAAGTTCAACAAGGAAAAGGCCGACGAGCTGATGGCCCGTATCAAGGCTGAAATCGATGAGATTGACCGCGACCTGGCGAACCTCGTGGAGGTGACCGCCGACTGGTTCCAGTTCCTGAAGGACAAGTACGGCAAGGACCATCCGCGACTGACCAAGATTCGCAACTTCGACACCATCGAGGCGACGAAGGTGGCCGAGGCCAACCAGAAACTCTACATCAACCGCTCGGACGGTTTCATCGGCACAGGTCTGAAGAAAGACGAGTACGTGTGCAACTGCTCCGACATCGACGACATCATTATCTTCTACCGCGACGGCAAGTACAAGGTAGTACGCGTAGCCGACAAGCTGTTCGTAGGCAAGAACGTGCTCTATCTGCAGGTATTTAAGAAGAACGATACGCGCACCATCTATAATGTCGTCTATCGCGACGGCAAGAAGGGTGCCTGCTACATGAAGCGTTTTAACGTCACGTCAATGACGCGCGACAAGGAGTATGACCTGACGCAGGGCACACCCGGCTCGAAGGTGATGTACTTCACCGCCAACCCCAACGGCGAGGCCGAGATTATCAAGGTGACACTCGACCCCAACCCGAAGCTGAAGAAAATCTTTATCGACAAGGATTTCTCGGAGGTGATGATCAAGGGCCGCGCCTCAAAAGGCAACCTGCTGACGCGAAACTCCGTCCACCGCATTGGACTGAAGAGCCACGGACACTCTACCTTAGGCGGTCGCAAGGTGTGGTACGACCCTGACGTCAACCGTCTGAACTACGACGAGCACGGACGGCTGTTAGGCGAGTTCTTCGATGACGACCAGATACTGGTCATCCTCGACAACGGCGACTTCTACCTGTCGAACTTCGACGTCAACAACCATTACGAGGCCAACATCCTGCGCATCGAGAAATTCGAGCCCGACAAGGTGTGGAGCGCCGTCCTCTGGGATGCCGACAACCAGGGCTACCCATACGTAAAGCGGTTCGTCATGGAGGCCGCAAAGCGCAAGCAGAACTTCGTGGGCGACAATCCGCTGTCGAAGCTCATCCTTCTCAGCGACCAGTTCTACCCCCGCATTCAGGTCAACTACGGCGGCACCGACGAGTTCCGCGGATCTGAGGAAGTCGACGTCGAGCAGTTCATTGCCGTCAAGGGTTTCAAAGCCAAAGGCAAGCGCCTGTCAACCTACCAGATTGAGAGCATCATTGAATTAGAGCCCACCCGTTTCCCGGCTGAACCCGTAGAGCCCGCCGAGGAAGAAGATTCCTCCGAAGAAGACCTCGACCCCGATGCCGGCAAGAGCGAGCAACAGGTCATCGACGAGATAACCCGACAAACCAGGCTGTTCACGGATGAAGACTTTTAACCGAGTATCAAGATGGTGGATAATCTGCCTATCATCCATCATCTTTCATTCAGCGTTTAGCCCAGCAGGGGCGCAGACCGACTATACTACAACCTATCAGTTTGGATTAGGCGGCACGAACATCCTCGACACCTATTTGTCGCAGGAGAAATTCCGCGGGCTGGGCATGACATTCTTGACAACCTCTGAGCGCCAGCAGCCTGGAAGCCAATGGTCGACCATGATACAGAACGAACTGAACTTCACGTCGGCCGAAGACCGCGCCGAGACCGTCAGCGAGTTGCAGGGTGACTACACATTTTTCATTGGCCGCTATTACAGCTGGCAACTGAATCGCTTTCGTCTACAGGCAGGCGGCATGGCGGCAGCCAATCTCGGTTTCATCTACAACACCAGTAACTCCAACAATCCCGCCCAAGGACGTGCCTCGATTGGTATCATGCCTTCGGGTGTTGCCACCTACGACTTCCAGCTGTTCAAGCGCCAGTGGTCGGTCCGCTACGAATTGGAGTTGCCCCTCGTCGGTCTGATGTTCAGTCCCAACTATGGGCAGTCGTACTACGAGATCTTCTCGCGTGGCGACTATGACCACAACCTCGTGCCCACGACCTTTATTTCGTCGCCCAACCTGCGCCAGCAGCTGTCGCTCGACTGTAGCCTCAGCCGCTCGCTAAGCCTCCGTATCGGTTACTTAGGTGACTACCAGCAGGCGAAAGTCAACAACCTGAAGTCGCACATCTACCACCACCGCGTGATGATTGGCGTGGTACGCAACTTCACCATCAGCAACCGCCCATGAAAAAGCTCGTCCTCCTGTTCTCCTGTCTGCTCACATTCTGCTGTCTCTCCTCCTGCATCGACGAGGAGGAGTTTCCCGACACGCCGATGGGCAACTTCGAGGCTCTCTGGAAAATTATCGACGAGCACTACTGCTTCCTCGACTTCAAAAAGCAGGAGTACGGACTCGACTGGCAGCTGGCACACGACAAATACGCCCAGCGCATCAACGACAAGATGTCAAACACCCAGTTGTTCGAGGTGCTCGCCGCCATGCTCAGCGAACTGCGCGACGGCCACGTCAACCTGACGGCAGCCCACGACATGGCCCGCTACTGGCAGTGGTACGAGAACTACCCGGCAAACTTCAGCGACTCCCTGGAGCGCATCTATTTAGGCACCGACTACCGCATTGCTGCCGGCATGCGCTACAAGATTCTTGACGACAACATCGGTTATATACGCTACGAGTCGTTCAACAACCCCATTGGCAGCGGAAACCTGACTGAGGTGCTCAGCTACTTCATCCTCTGCCGGGGCCTTATCATTGATATCCGCGGAAACGGCGGCGGCGACCTGACCAATGCCGAGAAGATAGCCTCGCGCTTCACCAACGAGCGCGTGCTTGTAGGCTATATACAGCACAAGACTGGTCCCGGACACAGCGATTTCTCTGGTATGGAGCCGCGCTATCTCGACCCAGCTGCCAGCCTGCGGTGGCAGAAGCCGGTCATCGTGCTCACCAACCACCATGTCTTCTCTGCCGCCAACGAGTTCACGATGTATATGAAGGCCCTGCCCATGGCACGGGTCATTGGCGACGTCACCGGCGGTGGCGCCGGCATGCCCTTCAGTTCATCGCTGCCCAACGGCTGGGTGGTGCGTTTTTCGGCTGTTCCGATGTATGATGCCAAGGGCAAGCCTACCGAGTTCGGCATCGTCCCCGACCTTTATGTACCTTTGCGCGACGAGCACCTGCAACGCGGCAAAGACACAATAATTGAGGTTGCGCGCAAACTTTTATCAAAATAAATTTGGTAGATCAAAAGAAAAGTATTACCTTTGCACCCGCAAAACCAATAACGCGATGGAATTGACGTCGTCGAAGTCGCGCCTGTGGCGGAATTGGTAGACGCGCCAGACTTAGGATCTGGTATCTCACGATGTGCAGGTTCGAGTCCTGTCAGGCGCACAAGCAAAGGAAAGTCGGCATAGCTCAGCTGGTTAGAGTATCACCTTGACATGGTGGGGGTCCTTGGTTCGAGTCCAAGTGTCGACACAAAAAAAAAGAAGCAAGCTTTTCGGGCTTGCTTCTTTTTTGTGTATTAGTCTTTTGTCGTCGATGTTGAGTAGCGCACCGAGACGGTGGGCGAGTACGTGTTGAGCAGTGTCAGCAGGACGGTGCCCTTCTTGCTCTCAAAGGTGGCCTCCTTGTGCAGGTCGCCGTGCTTGCCCATGTTGGGCCAACCAAACTCCTTCTCAAACTCGTCGTGCTTGGCCTGCCAGAGGTTCGAGGTCGAGTCGTTATACGTGGCCGAGTACTGTTCCAGAATGTCCGAGATGGTGTCGTTCTGGTGGTAGACGGTCACGACAAAGTTACGGGCAATGGTATCGGCCAGCACGAAGCTGGTCTCCGTAGAGTGCGCTGTGTCGAGGGCGAGCCCCTGCAACTCCAGCGAGTCGACCATGCTCTTGGCCGACATGCCCATCGACATGCCGCGATAGTTCAGATACTCACGCTCGCCCGAGCAAGCGCACATTGCAATAACGGCCACTACGGCCAACAGGATTTTCTTCATAAGCTTCTTTTATTTATTTGACGTTTCCAACTTTTATCAGGTATTCGCCTATCTGCACGGCATTCAGGGCGGCACCCTTGCGAATCTGGTCGCCCGAGAGCCAGAAGGTCAGACCGCAGTCGTCTGTCAGGTCCTTACGTACACGGCCAACGAAGACATCATCCTTGCCGGCGGTGTCAAGGGGCATCGGGTAGGTCAGCGTCGACGGGTCGTCGACCAGCGTGCAGCCGGGAGCCTGGGCGATGGCCTGCTGGGCCTCCTCGACCGTGAGCGGGCGCTCGGTCTCAATCCACACGCTCTCCGAGTGCGATCGCAGCGAACTGACGCGGACACACATGGCCGAACACTTCGCGTCGGTATGCATGATCTTACGCGTCTCGTTATACATCTTCATTTCTTCCTTCGTGTAGCCGTTGGGCTGGAACACGTCAATCTGTGGGATGACGTTGTAGGCCAGCTGGTGGGGGAACTTCTTAATGGTCTTCACCTCGCCCGTCTCCACAATCTCCTTATACTGCTGCTGCAGCTCCTGCATGGCGGCGGCACCTGCACCCGAAGCACTCTGGTAGGAGGCCACGTGGATGCGCTTGATATGGCTCAGCTGCTCTAAGGGCTGCAGCACGACGACCATCATGATGGTTGTGCAGTTGGGGTTGGCGATGATGCCGCGCGGACGGTTCAGGGCGTCCTCGGCGTTGCACTCGGGCACCACCAGAGGCACATCTTCATCCATGCGGAAAGCCGACGAGTTGTCGATCATCACGCAGCCGTATTTCGTTATTGTCTCGGCAAACTCCTTCGACGTGCCGGCACCAGCCGACGTGAAGGCGATGTCGATGTCCTTGAAATCGTCGTTCTTCTGGAGCAGCTTCACCGTCAGTTCCTGACCACGGAAGGTGTACTTCCGGCCGGCGGAGCGTTCGGAGCCGAACAGCACCAGTTCATCCATCGGGAAATTTCTCTCATCAAGCAGGCGCAGGAACTCCTGGCCCACGGCGCCCGAAGCGCCAACAATTGCTACTTTCATTTTGCTTTTCCTATAAAAATCACTTTTCGGCTGCAAAATTACAAAAAATCCGTGTAATCCGTGTAATCCGTGCCAAAAAAATT
Source organism: uncultured Prevotellaceae bacterium (assembly GCA_946184965.1). Lineage (GTDB taxonomy): Bacteria > Bacteroidota > Bacteroidia > Bacteroidales > Bacteroidaceae > Prevotella. The sequence goes on from CAMHHO010000001.1 coordinate 45,529, forward strand.
ACTTACGCCTTTCCCTCGGGTGGTGCAGCCACCGCAGAACAGTGTCGTAGATAGACTTTTCCTCATGGTGCTGGGCCTCGGTGAAGCTCATGCTGTCCTCCTTCTGGTCGCCGTACTGGTCGGGGAAGATAATCATCAGGTTCTTGCCCGAGAAGTACTGCTGCAGTTCGTCGGGCAGGCGGTCGAGAGCGTTCTTGTAAGAAATGGTGCCGCGGCGGGCGGTGACGACGACGAACAGGTGGTCGTCGGCAATATGAGCGGCCAGCTGCGGCAACTCGTTCCAGTGGCCCATCGGCGTGAACTCGGCCCTCACGGAGGGATGGCTGTCGTTAATATACTTGGCAATCAGCGTCAGCGACTCGTCGCGCCCGTGGAACTGTATGCGGCAGTCCAGCTGCTCGGCCAACTGGCTCAGACGCTCCAGCCAGCGGTGGAACCCCGGCTCAAACTCAGCCCGGCTGGGCACCGCCACACGGATGCGGCGCAGCGTGTTCAGCGGCTGAACAAAGCGCGAGAGCATAATCTGACGGTTCAGGCCATTGTAAAGACTCTGGATAAAGTCACCCCAGAACTTCGCGTTCTGCGAGGTGTGTACGTGCATGCCCATGATAACCTCCGAGCAGCCCGTCTCGCGGAAGGCATGCTTGATGCCGTTGGCAATGTTCGTGGCCAGTCGCACCTGCGTCTGCAGCTGCACCTCCGAGGCGCTGGCCTGCCGCTGCAGCTGTTCAAACAGCCGCAAGCCCTCCTCACGGTTGGTGGTGGCGTGCTGGTCGTCATAGACCACGTTCAGGGCGACCAGCCCCTGCGGATGGTGCTGGCTGCGCACGAGCAGGGCGAGGTTGAGCAGCTGCGGCGCTATCTCGGGATATTTTACGCAGATGAGGATGTTCTCGTGGTGGGCAGAATGGGCATTGTGGGCAGGATGGGTATTGTGGGACTCAACTGACTGCGAAAGGATAATCTGCTGCGAGGCGTGCTCAGTCATCAGCGTCGAGATGATGCAGGTGACCAGAATCATCAGCACCACGCCGTTCAGCATGTTGTCGTTCGTCAGGTACTCGCCCGGCCCCACCTCCAAGCGCATGCCCACCATGACGATGGCGATGGCACCTGCGGCGTGGGCCGACGTCAGGCCGAACATCATGTTTCCGTCGCGCTTCGGCAACCGGAACAGCAGGCTCGACAGATAGGCGGCCACCGCCTTACCGAAGGTGCCGAAGAAGGCAATCATCAGCATCACCCACAGCACGTAGGGGCCTTGCAGCAGCATGCGTACGTTGATGAGCATGCCCACACCGATGAGAAAGTAAGGTATAAACAGGGCGTTGCCCGTAAACTCCAGGCGGTTCATCAGCGGCGACACGTGGGGAATGTACCTGTTCAGGATGAGTCCCGAGAAGAAGGCGCCGAAGATGCCTTCCAGACCGATGAAGTCAGTCAGCGCAGCATTGAGGAACATAACGGCCAGGACAAAGATGAACTGCATCACGGCATCACTGTAGCGGCGCAGGAAATAGCGCGTCAGATGCGGGATAAGCCAAAGCATAAGCCCGATATAGGCCCCCAGCTTCACAACGAACAGCAGCCAGAACAGCCAAGCCCCCATAGCCACGCCCGCTTCTGCGCCACCGCCCGCCGCTGTCGGCTGTGCAGCGGCGGTGCCGCTGCCATAGCTCCCCGCCAGTCCGGCAATCATCACCAGCGCCAGGAACAGGCTGATCATCGACGACCCCACAGAGAGCGCCACCGAATGGTGCCGCTGCAGGCCGTAGCGGCTGATGATGGGATAGGCAATGAGCGTGTTCGAGGCCATGATACAGCCCAGCAGGAACGACGCCGCCGGCGTGTAGTGCAGCAGCGTGATGGCCATCAGGTACGTTAGTCCCAAGGGCACCAGACACGTCAGCAGTCCGAAGACGAGAAACCGCTGCTTGTTCTTCTTCACGCCCTCCATGTCCATCTCCAGTCCGGCCAGGAACATGATGTAGTAGAGACCGACGCGGCCGAACAGCTCGAACGAGTTGTCGCGCTCCAGGATGTTCAGCCCGTACTGCCCCATGATGACGCCCGCCAGCACCATGCCGATGATGTGCGGAATCCTCAGCTTGCCCATGATGATAGGGGCAAACAGGATAACGAGCAGCACCACGAAGAATATCAGCGTGGGATCGGTTATGGGGAAGTACGAAGTCAGTATCGTCATTTCGGGTGCAAAGTTACGCAAAAAAACTCATTTCCCATTTCTCATTTCCTATTTTTTTATTACCTTTGCAGCCAAATTCACAAGCAATGATCACAACCCGCAACATTACCAAGAGCTTTGGCTCGCTCCAGGTGCTCAAGGGTATCGACCTGCACATCGACCGTGGCGAGATTGTCAGCATCGTCGGACCCTCCGGCGCCGGCAAGACCACCCTGTTGCAGATCATCGGCACCCTCGACCGCCCCGATGCCGGTTCCGTATGTGTCGATAGTATCGACACCACCACCCTCTCGCAGCAAGCCCTCGCCGACTTCCGCAACCGCCACCTCGGCTTCGTTTTCCAGTTCCACCAGCTGCTGCCCGAGTTCACGGCCCTGGAGAACATCATGATTCCCGCCTACATCGCCGGCACCTCGCAGAAGCAGGCCCGTGAGCGCGCCATGGAACTGCTGCAGTTCATGCAGCTCACCGACCGAGCCACCCATAAGCCCAACGAGCTCTCAGGCGGCGAGAAGCAGCGCATCGCCGTGGCCCGCGCCCTCGTCAACAACCCCGCCGTCATCCTTGCCGACGAGCCTTCCGGCTCACTCGACACGCATAACAAGCAGGAGCTCCACCAGCTCTTCTTTGACCTCCGCGACCGTTTCGGCCAGACCTTCGTCATCGTTACCCACGACGAGCAGCTCGCCACCCTCACCGACCGCACCATCCACCTCCGCGACGGCATCATCGAGCAGCCACTCTCCGAAGCCCCCACCGAAGAACCTACCGAAGAACCCGCAGAAGCCCCCACCGCCCCATGATCACCCTCGGCAAATACAACACCCTCCGCATCGTCAAGCGCGTAGACTTTGGCCTCTACCTCGCCCCCATCCCCGAGGGTTTGCTGTGCAGCGGCGGTGCCGCTGCCCCCCAGGAAGAAATCTACGACGAAATCCTCCTCCCCCAGCGCTACGTCACCCCCGCCATGCACATCGGCGACGACATCGAAGTCTTCCTCTATCTCGACCACGACGAGCGCATCGTTGCCACCACCGAGCGCCCCTTGGCCACCGTCGGCGAGTTCGCCTACATGGAGTGCGCCTGGACCAACGAGTACGGTGCCTTCCTCCGCTGGGGCCTGCAGAAGGACCTCTTCTGCCCCTTCCGCGAGCAGAAGCAGCGCATGGAGCGCGGCAACACCTACTACGTCTACGTCATGGAGGACGAAAAGACCCACCGCCTCATGGCCACAGCCAAAGTAGAGCGCTACCAGACGACCACCGGCCGCCAGCGCGCCCTCGATTTCGCCGAGGTGCTGCTGCGCCATCTCTACGAGAACGACGGCTTCTGTCCGCTCGGCGACCATTCCCCTGCCGAAGCCATCTCCGCCCGTTTCGGCGTCTCCAAGAAAGCCTATAAGCAGGCCGTCGGCGACCTCTACCGCCGCCGCCTCATCACCATCGAGCCTGATGGTATCCATTTAGCCCAACAAAAATGAAAAAGATAGCATATTTCGCATTGCCACTCATGCTGTTTGTGGCAGCAGGACTCGGTTCCTGCAACAAAGAGAGTAAAAAGGCCGTCTTGGAAAAGGTTGCCGTCACCGAAGACGAGGCCGAAATCAAGTTCGACACCTTGAGTCATGACTTTGGCAACGTTCTCATCGACACGCTTACAAGCTGTGAATTCGTGTTCCACAACATCGGTGCAACGACGCTCTACTTAGAGTCGGTGGTTCCCGGTTGCGGCTGTACCAGAGTGAAGTGGCCCCAGGGCGGCATTGAGCCGGGCGAGCCCGCCGTCATCACGGCCACCTACGACAGCCATGGCCGCAGGCCCGGACACTTCCAGAAGTCCATCCGCGTCTACAGCAACGGCAAGACGCGCTTCCTGCGTCTTATTATCAGCGGCGACATGGTAGAGAATACTGACGAGAACGAGGAATAAGTCACCGCGAGCGCAGAAGAACCCTGAACGGTGCAGCGCGCCGCAACACCCCCTTAAACCTGCTACCCTCTTCATTCAGCAGCCACCACTGTGCCTGAGCCTCCTGCCCAACAAGCACAGACTGCCCATCCTGCCCATAACTCCCCACAAAACTGTACCCGCCGGCATCGTCGGCGGTAAGGGCCGTTTCCTGGACCACGGCGTGGTCAGCAGCAAAGGTCACGCTACAGCCCTGCAATGAGCGGGCGCCGTACGCCGTACCCGGCACGGCAATCAGATAAGGCCGGTTAGCCTCTATCTGCTGGGCATGGCTGAACGTCAGTTCCGTACCTTTTCCGCCCCCGAAAGTCATCACCCAGAAGTCCTTGCCCTTGTCCTGCGGCGAGCGGAACCAGTCAATCTGCTGTCCGTCGCCAATCGTGACGGTCTCCACGTCGAAAGGCAGAATCACGGTGTCCCAGCCGCTCCCCTTGCCGTCGTAGCCGCTGGTAAACGTCCGCGTATACGCCACATGCCCGGCAGTAAACGCCATCGGGCAATAGAAGTCATTTCCGTCGAGTAGCGTCAGTTCTTTCACATAATTATCTTTCACAACGTTCAGCAGCGATTCTATTGTTGAGTTGACACTGTTGGCGTAGTAGAGGCAATTAGGATTGCCATTGGGCACAACGGTTTCAGGAATGGCGGCGTCGAATTCCACAGCCACTGCCTCAGGCGGCACCACAGCACGGCCATCGGTCATGGTCATACGCTCCTGCCGCCCATCAGCATACCAGACGGCAAATGTGCCGGCGGTGTTCACCGTCGTGTATCGGGCCGTTCCCTCGGCAATCCATACCTTGTCTTCTCCAGTATAGCCTATCTGGTATTTCTGCTCCGTCCATCTCGGCACGTAGCGGAACACCACCTCGTCGGTAGCTCCGGCAGCTATGGTCACGCCCATATAGGCTGCGCGCACGCCACTGATCATCAGGTAGAGCAGTCCGTCGTAGTCGTCGCCGTGGTTGCTGATAGTGGCGGTGGCATCAATGACGCCGTCCTTCAGGCAGAACTGTATGTCGTCGACCACCAGGTCGCGCCGTGGATGCTCGGTGACCGTGAGCGTCGTCTCCGTCAGCTCGACATCTATATAACGGCTGTCGGCTGCCAAGGCAGGCACAATCTCAGTGGTCTTGCCCTGCTTGATGGTGCAGACGGGTACAATGCGGTAGCTGCCCGTCAACCCTCCGCCGAAGGTGTAGTCATAGCCGAGACCACGGCTGATATAGCTGCCTGGCACAAAGGTTTGGGCTACCTGCACCAGCTCAGATGCCTCAACCAGTTCACCGTCGCGCATCAGGGCCAGGCCAATGCCCATCTTCAGTGTATCGCGACTGTGGTTAATCATCGGTCGGCCGATGCGCAGTTGGAATGTTCCACTCGCATCGTCGCGCTCCGTACGTGTGGCGCTCAGCACGTGTATCTCTTCACAGGTCAGCAGGGGTGTCGGTGCGGAAGACGTACCGCCATGCTCAGGCTGCAGCCCGATGATAGCCGACTGATCCATGGTATAGCCGTCGAAACCAGAGCCGCCGCCCGTTCCGGGCTTCTTGGGGTTGAGCACTGCGAGCCTGAACCAGCCATCGCTCAGTCCACCCCAACCCCAGTTGATGTGGAAAAAGCCCTCGCCGTCGTAGCCGTCGCAAACAAACTGATGGGCTATGCTCGAACGCTTCCCATAGTAGATGACGGGGCGGCCAGCCTCCAGTTCGTCACAGACAAGTGCCTGCCAATCGGCAAAGGCAAAATCAGAGCGATAAACAATATGAGCAGCACCATCGTAACCGAAGAAGCGGTGCATGGCATCGGCAATCAGATGGGGGTAAGCACTCGACATGCTTCCATAGTGCATCTGGACGGCGTGACCGCAGTACTGCATCAGTTGGGCAACTGCTACCTGCTGCTCTGTAGATTCGTTGCCACCATAGCCGTTAAGCATACTGCCCCACTCGAAAGCTATGGGCGGCAGCTCAGCGTAACTATCATAAGCAGGAATGGCAGCAGTCTCACCTTGTGGCCACTCGAAATATTTCATCACCTGAGCCATGGCCGTTGCCACACAGCCCGTCGCGTAGCTGCTGAGGCATAACCGGTTGTAGGGCCACTTCTGTGCCCACTGCGTCGTCAGCAGCGGACGAACAGCCGGGCGTTCACGCTGCCCATCCTGCCCACTCAACCCAAATTGCCCATCACCCCCATCAATCGCAGCCTCCGCAGCCAGCCCCAATATCCACGCCCGCGCATTATCAGGCAGCGTAGCCACATCGAACACCCCACTCTCAGCATAACCCAGCACCGCCTCGCTGCGGTCGTCGCTGCTGACAAGGACAAACCCCTCGCCGCTACCGACATTAAAAATGTAAAGACCGCTGCAAGGCGAGGCAGTCTCAACTAGTATTGGTTCAGGTGTAGGTTCAGCAGCACGTGCCGCCGCGCGGCGCTCAGCCAGAAAGGCTGCCGCCCGCTGTCGGGCAGCATCGCGCGAAAGCGGCAAAGCCTGGATTACGCCAACTGCAAACAAGCACCATGCGAAAAAACAAATCATTCGTTTCATCTGCCTGCAAAGGTAACGAAAAACGACGGAAACGCCAAGGAAATCGTCACCTTTTTTACGCTCGCGCGCACGTTGTGAAGGGTAAAAGCAAAACAACCAACACTTCCTACACTTCCTACACCTAACAGTAAATTCCTAAGCGCAGGATAAGGTGCCGGTTCTTGAACAGGAACCGACGCTTTACAGACAAAAAGCGGCGGTTTATATTTGTTCCACGCCGTGGAATAAATCGTAGGTGCAGGAAGTGCAGGAAGTGCAGGATAAAAAGTGTGATTAGCAACTATAAAAGAAATTACCGGGCGAAGTGCCCGGTAATCTCCTTATTTACAACGTACAAAGTCGCAGTTTACTCGGCGATGCAGATAGAGACACGGTTCATGTCGTTGTCAGAGAACGGCTGAACACGGCTACCCTTAGAATCGTAAGTGATGCGGCTCGACTCAATACCATACTGCTCCTGCAGAGACTTCACAACGGCGTCGGCACGGCCAGCGGCCAGACGGTCGTTGATCTTGTCGTTACCAGTACCAGCGTCAGCATAACCGGTAACAACAACTTTAGCCTTCGGATACTTAATCAGGTAGTGTGCAATCTCCTTCACCTTCTGAGCTTCGCTCTCGCGAATGTCAGTCTTGTTGATGAGGAAGAAGATGTCGCGGCGCAGAGGCTCGACTTCCTCCTTAGCCTTCAGCTCGTTCAGCTGGCGCTGCAGCTCGAGGATGGCGGGGTCGGGCTCATTGCTCTTCTCAACAACGGGAACGGGCTCTGGTGCGGGAGGCGGGGGCAGCGTCTTGGTATAGGTATTACCAAGGTTGAAGCGCAGACCTGCCAGTGCGTTGAAGTACCAGTCAGCGTTGTCAGTCTTCTTTGAGTTGTACTTGTCAGAGAGAATGTTGGCGTTACCCTCGATAAGCAGGCTGATGCACTTGTTCAGACGGAAAGAAGCCTCAAGGCCGGCACGACCGAAAGGCAGTACCTGTGAGCCGTCCCAAACATACTCGAAGCCGTGGCCAGTAGTGTTGGGGGCAGGGTTGTTGCGCAGCGTGAGACCGTTTCCACGATCCTTGTTCAAGTGATCGTTCAGTTCGTCATTATCGAAGCCAATGTTAGCACCACCACCGACAAAGGCCTTCAGGCCAAAGATGCGAGTGGGGTTGTAACCGCCAATAAGATTAGTGATGTCGAACATCAGGTCAAGTCCGGGAGCCACATACTTGTAGGTGTAGCCGACGGGATAGTGACCGGGGAAGATGTTGCCCTGCTTGTCGAGCAGACCAAGATCCCAATAGCCGCGGCTCTGCCAGCCGTTCACCTGTAGGCGAAGACCAATCACCGGATTGAACTGGCGACCGATGGCCACCTGGACGTTCGGACGAATCAGGCGGCGCAGCTTAGCCTCACCCAGCGTGTACTGTACTCCACCCTCAAGGTCGAAGAACCAGTGCTTCTGGAACTCATACTTAGTGCCATCCTGGGCCTCGAAGACCTGAGCGGAGGCTGCTGTTGCCGTAAAGGCAAGCATGCCAATCAGTAATGTTTTTAATGCTTTCATAATCGTTAGTTTTATTGTTAATGTTTTCCTTTTGACAGTTACTTTGCATAACGTTTGGCTGCCATCACACCACGTTTAGTCCTGGCCACATCTTTAGGGTCAACAGGTTTTGTAACGAGTTCAGCAGTCGTGTCGCGCTTGGCGGGATCCTTCGGAAGCTCGATGACAGTACCTTTACGCTCCAACAGGTAAACAGTCTCAGCGAGGGCTCGTTTCATCGAAAGATCGCCGACATAATGGACGATAACTGAATCACCGTACATCACGGCACCGTGAGTGAAAGCAGCAACAGTGATATCAAACTTCACTTTAGAGCCGTCAATCTTCACGACCATTGCCGAGTCATTAATCTCGTCGACCAGTCCGCGGGTCTCGCCGTGCTCCATCTTATGACGGCAAGAAACCGTCAGAAGCATGGCAGCAACCACAGCAAACAGAAAACCTAAAAATTTCTTCATATTACAATACTTAGCGTTTTATCCTTTTTTAAAAAAGGGGGCGTCCGCAGTGGGCGCCCCCATTCCTATAGGATTGTGACCACTTTAGTCACTTACTTTCTCTTCGATTAGCGAGCCTGACGAGCTGTGAGGTTCTCGGGCTTGTTAATCTTCACCTTGATCTCGATGGTCTTCTTGTGGAACCAGACATCGTAGATATCGAAGGTGAACTTACCGGTCACGTCAGACTTGAAGTCCATCAGACCATCGGTAGCACCATTCTTCATCATACCGACACCGGTGATATCCTGGAAGGTGTTCTCCTCGGGATCGAACGGAGCCTGACCACAGATGAAGTAAGGCTCATCGTAGTAGTGCTTGTAGTTGTAACCACTAGGAGCAGAAGTCGAGAACTTCAGCGAAGCGATGTCAACCCAGCACCAAGGTGTAGCGAGCCAGTCAGTCAGCGTACCAGCATCATCCTTGGTCCAAGCAGTATTAAACTGGGTGTTGAAGTAGGCCTGCTTCGTGATGTCAGCGGCATACCACTTCTCACTTGCGAGCTTGAACTTAATCTTTTCAGGCTGGATAGCAATATTATTGTTCCAGTCGAACTTATTCTCAGTATCATCCTGAGTCAGGGTAACAGCTGCATCAAAAAGTGCGCACTTGAACTCAGCCTTAACCTGACTGCTTCCAGACTTCACGGCAACAGGTGCAATCTCGTAGTCATCGTTGGTGATGGAAAGACCTGTCATGCCTGACTTCTCGGCAGAGGGCTGCAGGAATGCAGTACCATCAGCATTCAGATTAGCAGAGATGTCGCGGTAGATGTAACCAGCCTTGACATCCTTCTTCTGGCCGAGATGGCTCCAGTGGATCAGAGGCAGCGTGTAAGCACCCTTCTGGAGATACAGGTCGGCGTTCTCCTCACCCTGCAGTACGTCATCACTGTACTCAGTATCGTAAACAGCGAGAGCGTCCTTATCGGCATTATCCTTATCGGCCTTCTCCTCAGTAGCACCATTAGCGATATCCTCAGTAGCACCTGCGAACGAACCTGCACCAGTGAAAATGAAGAAGTAGTTCTGGTCGATAGTCTTCTTACCAGTCTTCTCACCATTCTCGTCAACCTCGTCGATGACAAGACCTGTGAAGACATCCTCGAAGTTGTACATACGAGTATCCATAGCCCAACGATAGTTGTGGAGATCGGTATCCTGCTCATCCTTGTCGATAACATACTTGTCAGCATTGAAGATGCTTGCGAAATTGTTCGGATTAGCAGTTACACCATACTCACCCCATGTGATAGCCCAAGGATCGGTATCACCCTGTTCGCCTGTAAAGTCAACACCGGCGTAAGGACGTACATAGAAAGTCCAAGCGCCATTAGGCAGCTGGTTGCTCTTCACACCGAATGCCTTCGGCATTTCAGTAGGCATCACCTTCTTGATATCAATATCATAGGTGTTCACAGTCTTCCAAACGGTTTGAACATCCTGACGCATGATGGTCATCGTAATCTTATAGGTAGCGCCATCAATCAGACGGTTAGCAACACCGGCCTTGATAGAAGCCTTCACGCTAAGAGTCTTCTTGCAAGGAGCAGCCTGGCCGTCCTCGTCACCCTCGTTGAATTGTACCCAAGGATGATCCTCAGAACCCTCAACGTCAGCATTAGCATCAGTAGAATACCAGAAGTCGAAGAAGTTCTCAACGTCGAACTGATCGCCCTTACCCATATAGGTTGAATTCCACATAATATCCTTCACAACGGTACGGTTGGTTCCATAAACATTCTTCACACCATAGGTGTAACCTGTGCCTTCCATCGGGATGTAACCCTGAGTAAGGTCATTAATGTCACGGATAGCGGGGTTATCAGCACGCCAAGTGTATACGACACGGTACTTCTCGGCATCCTCGAAGCTGGCCTTATAAGCATCGCGGTTGAAGAAGCGATCAGAACTCTTCTGCTGCAACTCGTTCAAACCAAGCTTCATGTTCTCGTTATAGGTAGGAATCGGGTTCTTACCGTTAACGTTATCAATCAGACTGCGGTCAAGTGTCTCAACACCCTTATCGGTCAGGTTCTGAACAGCAAATGACTGTGCAGTATCAGCAAGGATGTCGAATGTCAACTTGTGGTTAGGAGTATCCTTACCAATCTTAACATAGAATGCACGTCCATCAGGGTCGGTGAAGGTACCGTCGAGGTTCACAGCGTGTACGCGGAAACCGATGATTTCACCATTGTTGACGTTGTTCTCGTTCTTCAGGTAGATCACACCGTGGTTACCCTTCTGCAGAGTGACAGGAATATCGATGATAGCACCGGCAGGGCCTGTTCCTGCAACCTTACGCTTATACTTACCATCGTAGTTGTAGTAACCAACGTTCTTGTAGGTGTAAGTTGCCCATGAGTTAATCTCAGAGTTGTCAGACTCCATAGCGAAGTGGCTATCAAGCGTTACGAAGAAACCACGAAGCGGAGTGAAGTCGCCACAATCATTGAAGTCGGGGAAGTCAATGTTAATTCTTGCCCACTCACCGGTCTCACCCTCAGGAGCCTGATCCTCAGAGAAGTGGATAAGCAGGAAGTCCTTGTCGTGACGGTTGTCGATACCGCTCAGGTCATCCTCAGCAATGTCATCAGCCTTTGAACGCTTACCATCGGTAGTGAATTCGTGGAAATGACGGTCGCAAGTATTAACGCCCTCAGCTACACCAGGAGCCAGACGGTCGATATCGTAGTCCTTATTGAACAGTATGCTGGTATAAGCAATCTCGTTGTAGTCGTAGCCAGCGTCAACGGTCTCATCCTTACAAGGCAGATGATCATCACCCATGAAGCAGCAATCCCAGCAATATGCATACCATACATTCTTAACAGGGTCAAGCGTCTCGGGAACATCAGGATTGCCCGGCTGTACGGGAAGTTCCGGACATACCAGCGGATGCCAAGTCAACTCATAACGGAACGAGCCACTGTAATTCTCAGGATCGTCAGTCCATAGTGTGGTACCATTCTGTGCCTGTTCGGTCTGGATGTAACGGTTGTGGATGTCAGCAACGCTCTTATCGTTAACGTTGAAGTCCCAAGAGTGCTTTGCAGGCTCTAAGCCGAGTGACAGGTCGTACTCAGAAACCACGAAGCGGTTAACATCCTCAGTCTCCTCAGTAGAGAAGTCGGTGTTCTTAACAGCAACTGCATAGACAATAGAACCAGTAGTCTGGTTGGGCTTCTCAGCAGATGTAGAAGCAAAAGCATACTTATCAAACAGAGGACCTACCTGCTCGTCTCTCATCTTGAACTTGATGACCCAAAGGCCAGTCTCGTTGCCTTCAACGGCACGTGTCTGCCTAGTCCAACCGTTCTGTCCATAACCCTCCACGGGGCGGGTCATTACAGTGTTGCGAGTGTACTTATTGACAGCAACAACCTCAATAAGAGCATTCTCAGGATCACTAGGATCAGCAATGTTCTGACCAAGCGTATTCAGAAGAGCAATCTCAGCCTTGCTCAGGTCAGCGTTGGTCGGGCTAACGCGTACGAGGATTGAGTCCTCATAGCTGCGATAACGGCCATCGATGAAGTCATAGTCGCCAGCACCGCTGAAACCATCCTCATTGTAAGAATACTCATAGTCATTCAGCAACTCATCACGGTCAGACTTGATACCCTTCAGCTGCTCAATCAGACCGCCAGGATAGTTCCAGCTCTTGGTCTTGAGACCCTCATCACCCGTGCAAAGATCAGAGAAGATACCCTGCTCAACGGTGTAAACGAATGTCAGCTTGTGGTCGAAGTTGTCATAGCCATAAGGATAGGTCATGCGGTCACCATTCCAGTAACCAACAGTACCCTTGTGGTCGTTCTGAGCCATGTGCTGGTTAGCGAACAGGTTAATGCTGGTAATCATGGTCTGAATCTGAGGACCGAGGTTCTTGTTAACAGCCTCCATCACCTTGTCGTCGAGGTTGTCGACAACGTCGGCCATAGCGAGAATCTTATCGGCAAGAGCCTGCATCACTGCCTCGTAAGCAGCGAGGTCAGTATCGATGTCACCCTCAGCTGCGGGCAGCAGAGCAGCGAACATGCCAGTAACCTTATTGATAGAAGCCATAATCTTATCGACGTCGGCAGCGTTGGCAGCATCAGCGGCCTGCAGGTCGGTGATAATCTTCTTCAGATCGCCATCCTTCTCACCCTTCAGCTGAGCAATGACATCGTCGAGGTCAGCCTGCTTGGCAAGCTTAGCGTCGGCAATCCAGTACTTGATGGTAGCATCGAGAGTCTTCTCACCAGATGTGGTGGCCAGGAACTCCTCAATGATGTCGAGACGAGCGTCAAGAGCATCGTTAACGTCAGCGAGATCCTTTGCAGCCTTCTCGGCAGCAGCCTCGATGAGCACCATAATCTTACCACCGGGCTTGATAATCTCTTCACCCTTCTCGTTATAGGTACCTGTACCCTCAGAAGGAACCAGAGCAGCGTCAAGGATAGAGTTCATCAGCTCCTCAGCGTTAGCCTTGCTCAGACCGAACTCCTGGACGCACTTCATAGCAACCTCATAGATTGTGGGAGAGGGCTGGAGAAGCTTGTCTTCAGCATTCTGGTTATACCAATCAGGCTGATCACGGAGCAGGTCTTCAAGCACCTTAACATAAGCCTGAGCAACAGCGCTCTGCTTAGCAGCCTCGATAGCAGCCTGCATGTCCTTCGTCGTGGTGTAGTTGTCGGCCAGTGTCTGAGCCAAAACGTCAGTGTAGAGCTTAGCCTGCTTGAGGGCCTCGTCAGAAATCTCCTGAGCCTTCTTGGCAGCGTTAGCCTCAGCATTGGTCTGAGCTTCAGCGGCAGCAGCCTTGATAATACCATCAAGAGCATTCAGCTTGTAGGTCTTAACAAGAGTCTCAACGGCGATGTCGATAGCCTTGTTCCAAGCCTCCTTGTCGAGCAGAGCCTGCGCAGCAATTGCGTCAAGAGCAAATTTCTGAGCAGTCTCCTGAGCGGCAGCAGCAGCGTCCTTACCAGCCTGAGCAGCAGCACCGGCAACCTTGTCGGCATACTTCTCAAGAGTAGACTGGAGCTCGGGGATAATCTCGTTCAGGCGCTTGATTTCCTTGCTGTTGGCAGCAATATCCTTAGCGTTCTGAGCAACGTCACCCTTAATAGCCTCGTTGATTTTGTCCTGAGCGTCCTTGTTGTTCTGGACAGTCTGGGTCAGAGAAGCGATGGCAGAAGTATTGTCACCAATCAGCTTGTTGGCAGCGGCAATCTCAGCCTCGATGCCCTGAACGGCAGCAGCCAGGTCACTGCTGGTTTTCTTAGCAAGAGCGTCAACAGAGTTAGCCAGTTCCTGGTGAGCCAGGTCGTTAGCCTTCTTCAGTTCGCTCAACTGAGTGATAATGCTCTCGATAGAAGCGGCGTTAGCCTCAGCGGTCTTCTTCACACCGGCGAGGTTCTCACCGAGGAAGCTAACCTGCTGCTCAAGGTCGCTCTTCAGCTTAGCGAGCTCGCTGGTGATGTTAGCGATGCTCTCCTTGTAATCAGCGAGATTAACAACGGTCTCACCCACCTGCTTCTGCAGGGCAGCGAGGTCGCTCTGGAGCTTAGCAACGTCAGCCTTGTCAGCAGCCTTGCTCTCAAGAGCAGAGAGAGACTTCTGCAGAGCAGCGATGTCGGCAGCAGCCTTCTCGACGTTTGTCTTGTTGGTCTCAGCCAGGGTGTTGGCCTTGTCAGCGAGAGCGTAAGCCTCGTCGGCACGAGCCTGGGCGGCCTTGATGGCAGCGTCCAGAGTCTTGTCAGCCTCGATGAGGTTGGCAATGCTCTGACCCTGAGTAGCAATCAGCTCATTAGCCTTTGCCAGAGCAGCCTCCAACTCAGCCTTGGCAGCAGCAACCTGCTCCTTAGCGGCAGCGATGGCAGCCGACTGGGCGGCAGCAGCCTGTGTCTCTGCATAATCCTTGGCAGCAGCCTCAGCAGCAGCAGCGGCGTCCTTAGCCTTCACGAGGTTGGCATCGGAGTAAGCCTTGGCCTCATTGACAGCAGCTTTGAAATTGGTCTCAATCAAAGCCTTCAACTGAGCGTTGGACTCATCGAGAGCCTTGCTCAATTTGTCGTACGAGGTCTGCAACGTCTCAATCTTTGTATTGACTGCATTAATCTTGTTAGTGTAGTCAGTACGCAGTTCCGTTGCCGTCTGTGAAAGGTTATTACGAACGTCGGCGATGTCGTCGTCGTAATCCTTACAAGACGAGAAAACACCTACGGTTGCCACGAGGGCTACCATAAGCAGTTTACTAAAAAACTTTTTCTTCATACTGTTAATAAATTAAATTAATAAAAAAAATTAAGTTGTTGTACATATTTTGTTATTCTCTCAAATCCAAGGCATGAAAACCCCACATTTTGCCCACGTTTGGGCACTGTAACTCCTGTGCAGAGTACATTTTTGGTGCAAATATAGACATATTTCTTAAATCTTGCAAGAATTTTCGATTTTTTTTTTGAAAAAACGCGAAAAAGTTGCCTTTTTATGGGCTTTTCAGCGAATTTCCGTGCAAAAACCTTGAAAAAACTCTTTAGATACGGCCGTTTTGTCACTTTGCATATTCTTCGTTTTTGTTTTTTTAGCTAGCAGGGTACTTCTGTTACCTTTTTTTATCGTTTCAGGGGCTACACCTTATTTATATATATGCGCGCGCGAAGTCAGAATTCGGCTGACTTCGGCGTGCGCGGGAAGGGTATAACGTCGCGGATGTTCTGCATGCCGGTGACGAAGAGGATGAGGCGCTCGAAGCCGAGGCCGAAGCCGGCATGGGGGCATGAACCGTAACGGCGGGTATCGAGATACCACCAGAGTTTGTCGGTCTCCATACCACGGCGGGCTATTTCGGCCATGAGCTTGTCGTAGCTCTCCTCGCGGACAGAGCCGCCTATGATCTCACCAATCTGGGGGAAGAGGACATCGGTACCCTGCATGGTCTTACCGTCAGCGTTCTGCTTCATGTAGAAGGCCTTGATGGAGGCAGGGTAGTCGGTCATGATGACGGGCTTCTTGAAATGAGTCTCGACGAGGTAGCGCTCATGCTCAGAGGCGAGGTCGTCGCCCCACTGGCATGGGAACTCAAACTTGTGGCCGTCGGCGATGGCCTTCTGGAGGATATCGATACCCTCGGTATAGGTCAGACGGACGAAACTTTCCTTCAGGACACCCTCGAGACGCTCGATGAGCGTCTTGTCGATCATCTTGTTGAGGAACTGCAGGTCGTCCTGGCAGTTGTCGAGAGCCCAGCGTACGCAATACTTGATGAAGTCCTCCTCGAGGTCCATGAGTCCTTCCTGGTCGAGGAAGGCGACCTCGGGCTCAATCATCCAGAACTCGGCGAGGTGGCGCGGGGTGTTGCTGTTCTCGGCGCGGAAGGTAGGACCGAAGGTGTAGATGGCACCAAGAGCCGTGGCACCAAGCTCGCCCTCAAGCTGTCCGGAGACGGTAAGCGAGGTCTGCTCGCCGAAGAAGTCGTCGTCGTAGATGATGCTGCCCTTCTCGTCCTTCTTCAGGTCGTAGAGGTTCTTGGTGGTTACCTGGAACATATTTCCGGCACCTTCGCAGTCGGAGGCGGTGATGAGCGGCGTGTTAAAATAGTAAAAGCCGTGCTCATGGAAATAGGTGTGGATGGCCATGGCCATGTTGTGACGAATGCGCATGACGGCACCGAAGGTGTTGGTGCGCAGGCGCAGATGGGCGTTCTTGCGCATGGCCTCGAACGACTGGCCCTTCTTCTGCATGGGATAGGTATTGTCGCAGAGGCCATAGACTTCGAGCCTGGTGGCCTGGACCTCGCTGGTCTGACCGGCACCCTGACTCTCAACCAGAATACCCTCGGCACAGATGCAGGCGCCAGTTGTGATGTCCTTGAGCAATTGCTCGTCGAACTTCGTCGGGTCGACGACCACCTGAACGTTGTTGATGGTGGAACCGTCGTTGAGGGCAATGAAGTCGACGGCCTTAGAAGAACGGTGGGTACGTACCCAGCCCTTCACGCAGACTTCCTTGCCGAATTCCGTGCTTTTCAGCACATCAATTATCTTTGTACGTTTCATAGTTATCTATACCTTAGATTATTCGTAAGCACCCATGCGGAGACGGTCGACTTCCTCCTCAGTGAGGTAGCGCCAGTCACCGCGACGGAGATTCTTCTTGGTAAGGCCGGCGAACTGTACGCGATCGAGCTTGAGAACCTTGTAGCCCAAAGCCTCGAAGATGCGGCGCACGATGCGATTCTTGCCGGAGTGAATCTCAATACCCACCTGCTTCTTGTCGACAGCATCGGCATACTGGACATCGTCAGCCTTAATCTCACCATCCTCGAGCTGTATGCCCTCGGTAATCTGAGTGAGGTCGTGGGCGGTGACGTTCTTGTCGAGGTAGACGTGGTAGATCTTCTTCTTGAGATATTTGGGATGCGTGAGCTTCGAGGCGAGGTCGCCGTCGTTGGTGAGCAGGAGCACACCCGTGGTATTACGATCGAGTCGGCCAACGGGATAGATGCGCTCGGGACAAGCGTTCTTGACGAGGTCCATGACGGTCTTGCGCTGCTGCGGGTCATCGCTGGTAGTAACGTAGTCCTTGGGCTTGTTGAGAAGCACATAGACTTTCTTCTCGAGGGTGACTGGCTGGTCGTGGAACTTCACCTCGTCGGTGCGGAGAACCTTGGTACCCAGCTCGGTGACCACCTGCCCGTTGACGGTGACGACACCGGCCTGAATGAATTCGTCGGCCTCGCGACGGCTGCAGACGCCGGCATTGGCGAGGAACTTGTTGAGGCGCACGGGCTCGTTGGGATCGTAGTTGACCTCCTTGTACTCGATGCGCTTCTTCATGCTGTACTTCGCATTGGGGTCGTAGTCTGCGGTGCGGGGACGCTTGTTATACGGCTTCTGACCATAAGGGGCCTTGCCGTAGGGCTTGCCATAGGAAGGCTTGCCAGGACGGGACTGATTGGGACGGTAACCGCCGTTATTGTTGTAGGGGCGGTAGCCACCACGCGGTTGCTGACCGTATTCACCCTGAGACTGACGAGGCTGATAGCCCTGCTCGTTAGCGTCAGCGGGATTACCGTAAGGTTTCTGGTAAGACTGGTAAGGTTTGTAAGGCTTGTAGGGACGCTGTCCATAGCCCTGCTGACGGGGCTGATAACCGCCGTTTTCGCCGTAGTTGCTACGGGGACGGTAGCTCCCCTGATGGGTCTGGCTTGACTGCAGACCTGCACCGAAGCCCTCAGGACGGAATCCGCCCTCATCGGCGGACTGGCGATTGTAACTGGGACGGTCGGAGCCGGGAGTGTAGGCAGGACGCTGTCCGGTGTGGATACGCGGACGGGGCGAGCGTCCACGGTAGTCACGCTGAAAACCATTGCCTGACTGCTGCTGGTAGCCTTCACGGCTGCCTGTGTTCTGATCTTTAGCAGGCTTCTCTTCGTAATTTCTTTCGTTCTCGAAATCCATAGTAATTCTTTCTTTGTATTTATACCTTATTATATATATAGGGCCGGGAGGAGAGCCACCCGGAACGGGGACGTGGTGTTAGAGGGTGATACCGGTATAGGTTGCGGGGGTTATGGCTCGGAGCTCGGCCTTGACGCCTTCACTGACATCGAGCGTGTCGATGAACTGGGCGATGGTCGTGGCGGTGATGCCCTCGTTGGTACGGGTAAGGGCCTTCAGGGCCTCATAGGGGTTGGGATAGCCCTCACGGCGAAGGATGGTCTGGATGCCCTCGGCAACAACGGCCCAAGTCTGGTCGAGGTCGGCCTGCAGCTTGCCCTCGTTGAGGATAAGCTTGCGCAAACCCTTGAGAGTGGACTGGAAGGCGATGACCGCATGGCCCATAGGGACGCCGACGTTGCGGAGGACCGTAGAATCGGTGAGGTCGCGCTGCAGACGACTGACGGGAAGCTTCGAGGCAAGGAACTGCAGAACAGCATTTGCCAAGCCGAGGTTTCCCTCGGAGTTCTCGTAGTCGATGGGGTTTACCTTATGGGGCATAGCTGAAGAGCCTACCTCGCCAGCTTTGATCTTCTGCTTGAAGTAATCCATGGAGATATACATCCAGAAGTCGCGGTCGAGGTCGATGACAATGGTGTTGATACGACGCATGGCATCGAAGATGGCGGCCAGCCAGTCGTAATTGGAGATCTGGGTGGTGTACTGCTCACGCTCAAGCCCCAGCTTGCCGCTGACGAAATCGTCGGCGAACTGAGCCCAGTTATACTGCGGGTAGGCTACATGGTGGGCATTGAAGTTTCCGGTGGCACCTCCGAACTTAGCCATAACAGGAGTATCCATGAGAGAGCGGAGTTGCTCTTCGAGACGGTAGACGTAGACCATCAGTTCCTTACCGAGACGCGTGGGCGAGGCGGGCTGGCCGTGGGTCTTAGCGAGCATCGGCACATTGCGCCACTCCTCGGCATAGTCATGGAGCTGCTCGATGAGCTCTTCGAGGAGGGGGATATAAACGTCGGCGAGCGCCTCCTTGATAGAGAGGGGGACCGAGGTGTTGTTAATGTCCTGGGAAGTGAGGCCGAAGTGGATGAACTCCTTGGCCTGAGCGGGGAAGCCGCTCAGCGCGGCGAGCCGCTCCTTGATGAAGTATTCGACGGCCTTTACATCGTGGTTGGTGACGCCCTCGATATCCTTGACGCGCTGGGCATCAGCCACGGTAAAGTGGCGATAGATATCGCGGAGCGGTTCGAAGAGGCTATGATCGAATTGTTCAAGTTGGGGAAGGGGGAGTTCACAGAGGGTGATAAAATACTCTATCTCTACGCGGACACGGTAGCGTATCAATGCAAACTCTGAGAAGTATGACGCCAGAGCGTCGGTCTTTCCACGGTAGCGGCCATCAATAGGCGAGATGGCTGTCAATTGAGTTAAATCCATTTTCTTTGCGCAAATTAAAAACCGCAGCATCCTATGGCTGCGGAACTCTCTCTTTGTTCTCGTGGGCGCTGACGGATTCGAACCGCCGACCCTCTGCTTGTAAGGCAGATGCTCTAAACCAGCTGAGCTAAGCGCCCTTTTCTTGTTTGCGGGTGCAAAGGTACAAAGAATTATTGAGAATTGAGAATTGAGAATCGAGAAATTTACGCTCCTTAACAGGAATTAACTAATTCAGCCAAGAAGGTGCTCAATATCTGACTGGGGAAGTATACAAAGGATAGCACGCCCGTCGGGGGTGTAGTTGACATTGGAACAAGCGAATAGCTGGTTGGTAAGGCTGTCCATCTCATCGTTGGAGAGCAACTGACCATAGGGGATGGCAGTAACACGGGCCAAGGAAAGAGCAATACGCTCGCGGTGGGAAGTGAGCGGCGCCTTTGTTCCTTCGGCAACGTCAGTCATGATACTACGAAGAAGAAAGACGGGATCGCCTTCAACGTCGGAGGGAATGGCATTAACAGCATAGCTGCCACCACCGAGGTCGGATAGTTCGAAGCCCATCTTCGAGAGGTGAGGAAGGCTTTCCTGAAGAAGTGGCAATTCTGAAGGAGCGAACTGGACTGCCTCGGGAAAGAGAACGCTCTGGGAGGCTACGGCACGGTCAGCGACACGAGAGAGGTAACGCTCGTAAAGGATGCGGACGGAGGCACGATGCTGGTCGGTAATCATCAAGCCAGACTTGACGGCAGTCATGATGTAACGGCCCTTGTACTGGTAATGGAGAGGAGACTTCTCGGAGAAAACAGTCGGAGCAGCGAGGGGAGCATCGAAGGAAGACGGGGGCTGCGGCACCGCCGCAGCAGAGCCAACAGAAGGGGCGGAAACAGAAGGAAAGGAGGAGGGAGCGGGAGCGGAGGCAGACTTAAACGGGTTATAGGAGGGGTTATAGCTGACCTCAGGGGCAGCAAAGTCAGATGCGGGCGCTGCGGGGTTAAAAATAGGAATGTCAGGACGACCTTCGGTATCGAAGTCGATGGCAGGAACCTCACAAAAACGGCCGATGGCATCTTTGACAGCTGCGGCGAGAATCTGCCAAATAGGCTGCTCGTTCTCGAACTTGATCTCTGTCTTCGTCGGGTGGATGTTTACGTCTATATCGGCAGGGGCTACGTCAAAATAGAGCAAATAAGGCGGTTGAGTGCCCTCGACAATCAGTCGCTCATAGGCCGAGAGGACAGCCTTATGGAAATAGGCGTGCTTCATGAAACGGCCATTGACGAAAAGATACTGGTGGGCTCCCTTCTTACGGGCAGACTCAGGTTTCCCGACAAAGCCGCTGATACTGCCCATGGCAGTAGAAACCTCTACGGGGAGCAGGTCCTGGGCGAAACGTTTGCCGAAAACATCGGCAATGCGCTGAAGGAGAGTACCGGCATGCAGGTTCAGCAGTTCGGCACCATTGCTATGAAGGGTAAAGGCTATATCGGGATAGACCAGGACAATACGCTCGAAGGCTGTGAGGATATTGTTCAGTTCGGTGGCATTAGACTTCAGAAACTTCCTACGTACGGGAACATTATAGAACAAGTTTTCTACCTTGAAGTTGCAACCGACCGGACAGGAGGCTGCCTCCTGAGAAATGACCTTCGACGCAGCCAGACAAAGACGGGTGCCAACTTCCTCCCCTTCCAGACGAGTGGTCAACTCGACCTGCGAAACGGCTGCTATTGACGGCAAAGCCTCACCTCGGAAGCCCATCGTATGAAGGTCGAAGAGATCATCTGCCTTCCGGATTTTCGACGTGGCATGGCGCTCAAAAGCCAAGCGTGCATCTGTCTCGGACATGCCATGGCCATCGTCGATGACCTGAATGCAGGTCCGCCCTGCATCGACGACAATAACATGGATATGGCGGGCACCGGCATCGACAGCGTTCTCAACCAGCTCCTTGATAACAGAAGCAGGTCGCTGAATGACCTCGCCAGCAGCTATCTGGTTGGCGACGGTATCAGGGAGGAGGCGGATAACGTCCATTGAGGTGAATAGTTAGTCTTTAGGTTCAGCCTTACGCTTGGGGCGCCAGCTGAAAATATCGTATCGGTTGCGTGGACGGATATAGTCGTACCACGCATAACCGGGAAGGAACTTCTTTTCCGGCGGAATCTGACTCATCGGATAGAGTATGCCCTCAGCCTTGGGCATCCAGATTTTCTTCATTTTACGATTCTCCATGAAGATGCGCAACTCGGCGGTCTCAGTATAGTTCAAGCCAACGAGCGAACTATCGGCCTCATCGACAGGATAATAAATGACAAGCACATTGTCCTTGGCCTGTGCCTCGTCAATGGCTCCCTGCTTGAAGAAGGCGAACATCTCCTTAGAGGAGATTTGATTGTAGTTCTCCTCGTCAGGCAATTCCTCGACCGAGAAGGCGTTGTCGATGACGTGAGCATGGTCGATAACGGAGTCCTTCATGAACACCTGAATCATGTCGCCAACAAGCTGCTGGCTGTGGTTCCAGACGATGGGGTCGTGATACATCGTCATACAGGAGTCGAGGGAGTTGTAGACCAAGGAGTCGCAGACGGCCTGGACGTCTGTTCTATAGGCGCGAACCTTATTATACGCGTGAATCTTACGGTAGACGGAGTCGGTATTGATGTTAAACGTGTATATCTTGAACGTGTCGGCATGCATGAATAGCGAATCGCGCTGGGAATAGTCGATAGAAACGGCACGATTGGTACACATGGCGTAGCCCGTCTCGTCGTTATACTCGCCGTAGTCGCAAGTCAGCTTGTTCTTGTTGACTGAATCTACATAAATGACATTATAATATGCCTTGCTCATGCCCGTCTTATCGTCGTGCCAGACGCTGTCGCCTATGAGAGTCTTGCCCTGATTGGTCATCACAGAGCGGTCAAGAAGTCGGGCGCGCTCGTTGCGGGTATCGTAGTAGCCCCGCTCGGAATAAATATGGCTCTTACCTGAGGTAATGTCGGTAGGCCCCACTATCTCAGCCATGGAGGTGCGGGTGTCATAATACAGCGTATCTGTAGTGAGATACATCTCCTGAGAACGCATCTTGACATTGAAATTAAAGACGGCAAGCTTCGACTTCGTGTTATACTCGCCCCAGTCGGAGACAAGGGTTGTCTTACCATCGACCATCTTTCCGCCCTCGAAGAAATAGGCGTTATGGTAGAGGCGGTCGAAGTTCAAGCTGTCTGTATAAAGGGTCGTCTTGCGGTTGCGCAACTCCACGTTATAGCGTGCGATTGCCATCTCGTCGTTTCCGTCGTAGTAAGCATAGTCGCTGAAAAGGGAGAGGGTGTCGCCCTGAAACATCTTGACATGCCCGAAAGCCTCAAAGGAGTTGCTTGCCTCATAGAAATAGGCACTATCGCAGTGGAGCGTCGCCCCCTTATGGCGGAACTGAACCTTGCCGTTCAGTATCTGTGCTTCGGAGTTGATGTAGCGGTTGTAACGGAGCCGATCGGCATGAACGAGGTAGATATGCTCGTCTTGGGGAGCCGCACGACGAGGTTTCTTCTTCGCAGCGAAGGATGATGGAGCGGCGAAGAGGGAAAGGACTACTGCAATGCCGCAGCACAGCCAACAGAGGGTATGTAGGCGGAGGGGCAACTTCATCTTATCCAGCCTTGGTATTCAAACTCGCAATCTCTGTAGTTAGGATTGATACGGACATATGTCGCCTTTATCTTGCTATCAACCCAGTCGCGTATCTTCTTCGCATGCAAACGAGAGAGGACAACGTTCTTCAGTATCTGAAAGTCCTCAGTGATGGTAGCCTTGTGGCCTTCTATCCTGCTCTTCAGCTTAACTATAGCGCAGAGGGTCTTTCCCTGATTGTTGACCATTTTGAAAGCCCTCGACACCTGACCGACTTGCAGGGTGTCAACGACGCGCACTAAATCCTGCGGCAAATCCTGCATACGGAATTTTGAGGTTCGTCCCTCTTCTGTCAAGTTAGCCATCAAGCCCTTGCTGCTACGAGTATCCTTGTCGTCAGAGAACAAAGAGACTGCATCCTCGAAGGTGAACTTATCGGGAACAGTAACAAACTGCTTCCGCAATATGTCGGGTACTTGCTCAGCGCGGATATAATCGGCCAAGGAGTCAAGACGGACTATGGCCTTACTGATGGCAGAGTCACTGACCACTGGTTTGCGCAGGATATGACGCACGTTGATCTTGTCGCCACGTTTGTCGATGAGTTGGATGATATGAAAGCCGAATTCAGACTCTACAATTTTGGAAACCTTCTTTGGGTCAGTCAGTCCGAAGGCCACGGCAGCAAAAGCAGGGTCGAGCGGCGCACGACCGGTATAACCAATCTCACCACCATTACGGGCTGAGCCATCTTCAGAATAGAGACGGGCCAAGGTCGAGAAGGATGCCTCACCTTTGTTGATGCGGTCGGTATAATCACGCAACTCATCCTTGACACGGTTGATTTCCTCTATCTCTATGCGCGGGGTCTGAGTAATAATCTGTACTTCAACCTCAGTAGGCACAAAGGGTAGACTGTCCTGCGGCATATCCTTAAAATAGCGGCGTACCTCGGCGGGTGTCACCTTGATATCCTCCACAAGTTTCTGCTGCATCTTCTGCACCATGAGGCGGTCACGGTAGTCGTCGTGGAGTTGGGAGCGCATCTGGCTGATGGTCTGTCGCTTATACTCTTCAAGCTTCTCGCGCGAGCCGGCCATCTGGGTCCACTCTTCAATCTGACGGTCGATGCCACTGGCAATATCTGCCTCAGTAACCTCGATACTGTCAATTGCCGCCTGATGGAGGAAGAGTTTCTGGACAGCAATCTGCTCAGGAATAGCGCAGTCGGGGTTGCCCTTAAAGCGAACGCCCTCCTGTGCAGCTTGCAGGCGCCACTGCTCAATGTCGCTATGAAGGATGGCCTCGTCGCCAACAACCCAAACGACCTCATCTACAACGGAAGCGGCCGATGCAGCAGCAGAATCGGAAGGCTGCGGTACCACAGCAGCATATCCCACAGGAGCAGAAGAGGCGGCAATGCAGGCTGCAAAGACTGCGAGAAAGCCAACGATAAACAGTTTCTTCATCTATTAATGGTTATTGACGGTTTTGACAACATCAAAGTTGACTGTGAATGGATAGCGGCGGCGAAGATCGGCCACCCACTCGCGCTCAAGCTGATCCTGATAGTCGGCAACGACCTGGCCTCGGACATCAGTATAGTCCTCGGGACCCTTCTTCAGGATCTTGCCATAAACAGCATCAAGGGGATAGTCCTTCAACTTCGTGACTGTGGTGTCCTTGTGGAAGACGGCACTATCGACAAGAGCATTGTCGCCCTGCTTGAAGATGCCCTTCTCTACACGGATGCGAATGATACTGTCACCGTTGAAGGTCTTACGAAGTGCCTCAGCCCACTGGTCGAACTTCAACTTGCTGACGCAGTTCTTCACGCCCCTGATATCGGCCTCGTCCTTGACGTGGTAGGCAATGCCCTTGAAACGCGGTTCGCTCCAGTTGTAGCGCTTCTTGTTCTTCTTAAAGTATTGGGCCAAACCAGCCTCGTCCTTGGCGGCTTTGTCCCAAACATGCTGATTGCTGACCTCGTAGAGCAGCAGGCCTTCATAATATTCACGGATGAGGTTCTTCATATCTGAATCCTGAGCAGACAGCTCATCGGCTTTCTGATTCATAACATCCGCCGACGTCAGTTTGCCATTAGACTGGCTGACCAAAGTATCCACCTTTTGCTGAGCCAACTGATCGCGTATACCGCGTTGCTCCATGAATTTCAGGATGCTCTCCTTATGGAACTCGAACGGCTCAAGTTGCTTGTGTGCCTTCATGAGGATAATATGGTAACCGTAAGGTGACTGCACAATAGGTGACATCTCCCCGTCCTTCAGCGCGAAGGCGGCATCCTCGAACTCCTTGACCAACTGGCCGCGCTGCACAAATGGCAGAAGTCCACCCTGCTGTGCAGAGCCTGGGTCTTGACTCACTTTCTTAGCCAATTCAGCGAAATCAGCACCAGCCTTCAGGGCGTTGTAGATAGAGTCGATGCGCACCTTAGCGGCCTTTTGTTCAGCCTCAGTGGCTTTCTGGTCGAGACGCAGCAAGATATGGGCGGTCTGGATAAGACCGTCAGGACCTATCTGCTTGACAGTATTGTCATAGATGTTATGAGCTTCCTTCAGCATGTCAGCATCGGTAACCATGGCGGGCAACACCTGCTGGTCGCGATATTGTGCAAACTCCTGCTTAAACGAAGTGAGCGTGTCATAGCGGGCATCAAGGGCGGCGGCAACCTTCAGCTTGTAGTTGACGAAAAGGTCGACATACTCGTCAACAGACTTCTTGTCAATGACTCCCTCGGAGTTGTTCTTGTTATAGCTGTACTCGAACTCGCTGCGAAGGACTGGCTGGCCATTGATGGTCATGACAACAGGATCATCACTCGCCGGAGAAATGGCAAGAACAGGAATAACGGCAAAGAGAAAAGCCGCGATGAAGATATTCGTTTTCATAATTTAATCGTTAGGACGGCTATAGTTAGGGGCTTCGCTGGTAATGGTAATGTCGTGCGGATGAGACTCGTTGACACCAGCGTTGGTGATACGGGTAAACTTGGCATCGTGCAAGGCCTCGATGGTTGGGGCACCGCAATAGCCCATGCCAGAACGGAGACCGCCGACCATTTGGTAGATGACCTCCTGAACAGTGCCCTTATAAGGTACACGACCGGCAATACCCTCGGGCACAAGTTTCTTCACTTCCTTGGTATCGGCCTGGAAATAGCGATCCTTCGACCCACGCTCCATGGCCTCGAGTGAACCCATACCACGATAAGACTTAAACTTACGGCCATTGTAGATAATTGTTTCACCTGGAGACTCCTCGGTACCAGCAACGAGCGAGCCCATCATGACGCTGGAGCCACCGGCGGCCAAAGCCTTGACAATATCGCCGGAATAGCGCAGTCCACCGTCGGCAATGAGAGGTACACCCGTTCCCTTCAAGGCATGATAGACATCATAGATAGCTGACAACTGGGGCACGCCTACACCAGCCACGACACGTGTGGTACAGATAGAACCTGGGCCGATACCCACCTTCACGGCATCGGCGCCGTTGTCAACCAGCATCTTGGCAGCCTCGCCTGTGGCAATGTTACCAACTACAATATCAATGCCGGGGAACGAAGCCTTGGCCTCGCGGAGCTTCTCTATTACACCCTTGGAGTGCCCATGGGCGGTGTCAATAACTATAGCATCGGCGCCAGCATTCACCAATGCCTGCATACGGTCGAGCGTGTCAGCCGTGACGCCAACGCCCGCAGCTACACGGAGACGGCCCTTCTCGTCCTTACAGGCCATGGGCTTATCCTTAGCCTTGGTGATGTCCTTATAGGTGATAAGACCCACAAGGCGGTTGTCCTTGTCGACGACAGGGAGTTTTTCGATTTTGTTTTTCTGAAGAATATCGGCTGCGGCCATGAGGTCGGTCTGCTGGTGGGTAGTAACGAGGTTGTCCTTCGACATAATCTCATCGACAGGGCGGTCCAAACGGCGCTCAAAGCGCAGGTCACGGTTGGTAACGATGCCAACGAGCCGTTTGTCATCGTCGACAACGGGAATACCACCGATATGATACTCCGACATAATGTCAAGTGCCTGCGACACAGTTGACCCAAGAGGAATAGTTATGGGGTCGTAAATCATACCATTCTCAGCGCGCTTGACGATGGCCACCTCACGAGCCTGATTCTCGATGGACATATTCTTGTGGATGACACCGATGCCACCCTCACGAGCGATAGCAATGGCCATCTGGCTCTCGGTCACGGTATCCATAGCTGCCGTAACGAACGGCACGTTCAACTGAATGTTACGCGAGAAGCTAGTTTTCAACTCTACTGTCTTGGGCAGTACCTCGGAATAAGCGGGAATGAGAAGGACGTCGTCGAACGTCAGGCCGTCCATCACAATCTTGTCTGCAATAAATGAAGCCATAATGTTTGTACCTTTCTATTAAATTGCGTGCAAAGGTACACATTTTTAATGAGAAATGAGAAACGAGAAATGAGAAATTTACAGGCGGCAGACTTTTTTCTCAATTCTTAACGCTTCATCCCTTATTTCTCATTCCTCTTTTCTTGTTTTCAGTTCGCCATTTCGCTGATGAACTTGATGCGAACGAGACGGATTTCAGTCTCATCGCCACCCAATTCTTGAATGGCCGTCTCAAGGTCATCAGTGTCGGAATCAGCGAAATAATCATAGATTTCGTCAACTCGGTCTTCGTCCATCACCTCGTCGAGGAAGTAGTCAATGTTCAGCTTTGTTCCGCTGTACACGATAGCCTCCACCTCGTCGAGCAAATCATCAAAATCGATATTCTGAGCCGTGGCAATATCGTCGAGGGCTATCTGACGGTCGATGTTCTGGATAATCTTTACCTTCAACAGCGACTTTTTAGCCACAGTGCGCACACGGAGGTCAGCCTGTCGGGTAATGTTATTCTCATCGCAGTAACGCTTGATAAGGTCAACGAATTCCTTGGCATACGGCTGCTTCACTTTACCCTCTCCCACTCCCTGGATGCTCTTCAATTCTTCGAGAGTCACGGGATATTCTGTGGCCATCTGTTCGAGCGACACATCCTGGAAAATCACATAGGGCGGACGCTCCAAGCGCTTCGACACTTTCTTTCTCAAATCAATCAGCATGCCACTGAGCACGGGGTCTAACGCACTGGTATTGCCGTCGTGATCGTCGGGAGAGTCAGGATCCTCACTATATTCATGATCTTTGACTATCATGAACGACTGCGGTGACTTCAAATATTTCTTGCCAGCAGAAGTCAGTTTCAGCAGACCATAGTTCTCGACATCTTTCTTCAAATAGCCGGCAATAAGTGCCTGACGGATAACCGGACTCCATAGCTTCTCGTCATAGTCCTCTCCTGCACCAAAGAGGTCGTGGTCCTGATGCTTATGGGCGATGATTTCCTCTGTCTCACGGCCAATGATAAAGTCCTCAACATAATCAGACCGGAAATTCTCTTTGATAGCCTGAATAACTTTCAGCGTCAATACCAATTGGTCCTTGGCTTCAATCTTCGTCTTCGGATGCAGGCAGTTGTCACAATTGTGGCAGTTCTCCTTATCGTAGGTCTCGCCAAAATAGTGGAGCAGCATTTTCCGGCGACAAACAGACGTTTCAGCATAGGCAGCTGTCTCTTGTAGCAACTGGCGTCCGATATCCTGCTCAGCAACGGGTTTCCCCTCCATAAACTTGTCGAGCTTGCGCAAATCCTTATACGAATAGAAGGCCAGACAAATTCCTTCACGCCCATCGCGACCGGCACGGCCAGTCTCTTGATAATAGCCCTCCAAAGACTTCGGAATGTCGTAGTGAATGACAAAGCGCACGTCTGGTTTGTCGATACCCATACCAAAAGCAATAGTGGCAACGATAACGTCGATATCCTGCATAAGGAACTTATCCTGCGTCTCGGCTCGTGTCACAGAATCGAGACCTGCGTGATAGGGCAGTGCCTTGATTTCGTTGGCGCGCAGGATCTCTGCCAATTCCTCCACTTTCTTTCTCGACAGACAGTAGATGATACCGCTCTTTCCGACATGCTGCTTGATAAACTTGATGATATCTTTGTCGATATCCTTTGTCTTGGGGCGCACTTCGTAATACAAGTTCGGACGATTGAACGACGACTTAAATTCTGTGGCATCCACAATGCCAAGGTTCTTCTTGATATCAGTACGCACCTTATCTGTTGCCGTTGCCGTCAAAGCTATGATGGGAGCCACACCAATTTCGTTGACAATAGGACGAATGCGACGATATTCCGGGCGGAAGTCATGCCCCCACTCCGAGATACAGTGTGCCTCATCAATGGCGTAGAACGAAATCTTCACCGTCTTCAGAAACTCCACATTGTCTTCCTTAGTCAGCGATTCGGGAGCCACGTACAACAGTTTGGTGATACCCGCCTTCACATCAGCCTTAACTTGGTCGATAGCAGCCTTATTAAGGGAAGAGTTCAGATAATGGGCAGTCCCTTCATGCTCACTCATCTGCGAGATGACGTCAACCTGATTCTTCATCAGTGCTATCAGCGGCGAGATGACTATGGCCACGCCGTCCATGAGCAATGACGGCAATTGGTAGCACAATGACTTGCCACCGCCCGTAGGCATCAGCACGAAAGTGTCCTTACCATCTAGCACATTTTGGACAATGGCCTTCTGGTCTCCTTTGAATGTGTCGAAGCCAAAGTATTTCTTCAGGGCTTCAGTCAAATTTGTCTTTTTTGTCATAAAATAGGCTTCCTTCTTTCAATTGTCCTCCTTTTATTTCTTGTTAGTCAACTTGCAAATGCGATTTGGCAAGTTGCTGTTGGGCATACTCTCTGGTAACTCGAAATTCTTTTACTTTCTTTGATGGCATCTCGAACATAGCATCCATCATTATACTTTCAACGATGGAGCGCAGTCCACGAGCACCAAGTTTGTATTCTACCGCCTTGTCAACCATTAAGTCCAATGCATCATCATCAAATGTCAGTGTCATGCCATCCATCTCAAACAGTTTTTTATACTGCTTAATCATTGAGTTCTTCGGTTCCACCAAAATGCGTTCCAAAGCTTTTCTGTCAAGCGGATTCAGATAGGTCAGCACTGGAAGACGGCCAATAATCTCAGGTATCAATCCAAAGGACTTCAAGTCCTGAGGCGACACATACTTCATCAAATCGTCTTTGTCAATTTTACGGACATTCTGTACAGAGTTATAACCCACCACATGCGTATTTAGCCGCTGGGCTATCTTACGCTCAATGCCGTCGAAGGCACCGCCGCAAATAAACAATATGTTACGTGTGTCAATGTGAATATATTCCTGATCGGGATGCTTGCGTCCTCCCTTGGGCGGCACGTTAACAACTGTACCCTCCAAAAGCTTCAACAGCCCTTGCTGGACACCCTCACCACTAACATCTCTTGTAATGCTTGGATTGTCGGATTTTCGCGCAATTTTATCGATTTCATCGATAAAAACGATACCTCGTTGCGAAGCTTCAACGTTGTAATCAGCCACCTGTAACAGACGTGTCAGGATGCTCTCAACATCCTCGCCCACATAACCAGCCTCAGTAAACACCGTCGCATCGACAATCGTGAAAGGGACGTCTAGCATCTTTGCTATCGTCCTGGCCAACAAAGTCTTTCCTGTACCTGTTGAACCAACCATGATGATATTCGACTTTTCAATCTCAACACCGCTATTGTCTTCAGGCTGTTGCAGACGCTTATAATGGTTATAAACGGCTACTGCCAGATAACGTTTAGCTTCATCCTGGCCAATAACGTACTGGTCCAGATACTCCTTGATTTCCCGTGGCTTGGGAATCTTTGTCTGCGACTTCGCACTCTTCTGATGGCCGTTGCGCTGGGCCTGCTGCTCAAGCACAATCTGATAAGCCTGCTGGGCACAATCTTCACAGATGTACCCGCTTATTCCCGTTATCAGCAGTTTTACCTCACGGTCACTTCTTCCACAGAAGCTGCACGCTTTCTTCATCTATTTCTTATTTAACACCTGGTCAATCATTCCATATTCCTTAGCCTCTTCTGCTGTCATCCAGTAGTTACGGTCAGAATCGGCATACACTTTATCATACGGGGTATGCGAATGTTCGCTGATAATCGTGTATAGTTCCTTTTTGAACTTTAGGATTTCCTTGGCCTCAATCTCAATATCAGAAGCCTGACCTTGAACACCTCCCAACGGCTGGTGAATCATCACACGGCTATGGGGAAGCGCCGAGCGCTTACCTTCCTGACCGGCAACCAGCAGAACAGCACCCATAGAGGCAGCCATACCTGTACAAATGGTGGCCACGTCAGAAGAGATGAACTGCATTGTGTCGTAAATGCCCAATCCTGCAGTCACACTGCCGCCAGGCGAGTTAATATAGATAGAAATATCCTTGCCTGAGTCAACAGAGTCGAGGTAGAGCAGCTGGGCCTGCAGAGTATTAGCTGTGTAGTCATCTATCTGCATTCCGAGGAAGATGATACGGTCCATCATCAACCGGCTGAACACATCCATCTGCGTCACATTCAACTGGCGTTCCTCCAGAATGTAGGGGTTCAAATACTGGGACTGTACCTTCATTACCTCATCCAAGGCAAGACCGTCCATACCTAAATGCTTTGTTGCGTATTTTCTGAAATCGTTCATAGTCGTTTATCAATAAGAGTTACAAAGTTACTAAAAAAAAATGGGAAACGTGCAAGTTTCCCACTTTTTTTTTGTTTTTTTTCTTTTTTTCTGCTTTACTGCAAGTAATCAAGCCTGCATAAGCTTGTTAAACTCTTCCAGAGTGACACTCTTTTCGTTCAGTTTGACAACTGTCTTCAGCTTCTGAACAAGTTTCTGATCAATGGCGCGGTCAACATAGCTTTCCATGTTCTCACGCTTCTTCATCTGCTCAGCTGCATAATTCTCCAGCACATCATCGGGCACGTCAGACATTCCATACTGAGCAAACTGTTGGCGGACGGATTCCTTGGCAATGGCCTTCAAGTCAGCCTCTTCAACTTTGATTTCCTGAGCTGCCACCAGCTGTTCCTTGATGAGGTGCCATTTCAGTTCGCGAATACTACCCTCGAAGTTCTTCTCCACGAAGTCTGCACCCTGATCCTTGTTATTCTGCAGCATAATGCGCTTCAACAGAGCCTCAGGGAACTGAAGTTCACCAACCTTCTTCTCCATATAGGCACGCAAATCAAGCTGGAACTTATAATCACTGTTCATGGCAAGCTGAGGCTGCACCATTTCACTGATTTTCTGACGGAACTCCTTTTCGTTGCTGACAGCACCCTCGCCAAACACGCGGTCAAACAGTTGCTGATTCACCTCGGCGGGCTGGAAATGGCGAATCTCTGTTACCTGATAACTGAAATCAGATGTCAATTCCTTCACAGCGTCTTTCTCAACTTTCAGCAAGGCAGCCACCTCTGCATCGTTATCGGGATATGCCTTTTTTGGATTGAAAGTGATAATATCACCAGGCTTACAGCCATCAAACAGTTTCTTCTGATCCTCTGCCTTAATGTATGCAGGCATAATCATGCTGCTGTCGGTTGTGATGCCGCCCTCTAAGGTATTACCATTCTCGTCAAGCTGGCGCAGGTCACCCGTCAGAGTATCGTTACCGCTAAACACTTCGGCTTTCTGCATCTCGCCATGCTGGCTGGCATACATAGCCACCTGCTGGTCCAGCAACTTGTCGTCTACCTTGATGGCGTAATAGTCTATCTTGTCCTTATTGGTCAATTCAGCCTTAAACTCTGGGGCAACGGCTATATCAAACATAAAGGTAAACGGTCCGTCTTTCTCCAGATCTTGAGGTTCCTGTTTCTCGCTGGCCAGAGGCTCACCTAACATTTGTATTTTGTTTTCACGGATATATCCCGTCACTTTCTCACCCAACAGACGGTTTATCTCGTCAACCTTCACGGCTGCACCATACTGCTTCTTTATCATGCCCATAGGCACCATGCCAGGACGGAAGCCGGGCACCTGAGCACGCTTCCGGTAATCCTTCAAGGTCTTCTCGACCTTCTCCTGATAATCATCTTTCTCGAGGGTAATGGTCAGCAGACCATTCACCTTGTCAGGGTTCTCAAACGTAATGTTCATTGCTTCTTATACCTTATTAATAATATATATATATATTCAAATTGGTGTGCAAAATTACTCAAATTTGCGCGAACGACCAAATTATTTATTATTTATTTGTGATTTTGAGACTGTTCATATCTTTATCCCATTGGCCAACACGGCCTCACGCATCTTCTTTTGAAGATTGCTGGCGAAGATAAAGTCTGTAAGACGCTGGTTCTTCGATTCCATGATTTCCCCGCTTTGTCCCTGCCACTCTTTACAGCCTTCATAAATAAAGATAATGTTCTCGCCAATGCCCATGACTGAGTTCATGTCATGAGTATTGATGATAGTTGTCATATTATACTCACGGGTAATCCCATGCAGCAACTCGTCGATGACAAGGCTTGTCTTTGGATCCAGACCTGAGTTAGGCTCATCACAAAAAAGATACTTGGGATTCATCACAATGGCTCGGGCAATAGCTACGCGTTTCTGCATACCGCCACTAATCTCGCCAGGGAATTTCTGCTCTGCTCCCACCAAATTTACCCGATCCAGACAGTCCATGGCTCGTTTTTCACGCTCGCGCAGGTTCATTGTCGAGAACATGTCAAGCGGGAACATAACATTTTCAAGCACTGTAAGTGAGTCGAACAGGGCTGCTGACTGAAATATCATTCCCATCTCACGGCGCATGTGTACCTTTTCTTTCTTTGACATCTGGACAAAGTCACGGCCATCGTAGAGAACCTGCCCTGACGTGGGGTCAAGAAGCCCCACAAGATTCTTCATCAGCACAGTCTTACCCGACCCACTCTGTCCGATAATCAAGTTCGTCTTTCCGTCCTCGAAGACTGTCGAGATGTTTTTCAGCACCTCTTTCCCATCAAAACTCTTATACAAGTCTTTTACTTCTATCATTCTTCTCGGGGGATTTAAGACAGCAACTGGGTTAAGAAAACATCGGAAAACAGTATCAGCACGCTCGACGAAACGACGGCATCAGTAGAAGCCTTACCAACATTGACCGAGCCGCCCTCAACAGTGTAACCGAAAAAAGCGGGGACGGATGTAATGATAAAGGCAAAGAACAAACTCTTAATAATAGACATCCACATGAACCAGGGAATGAACGTATGCTGCAGTCCAAGTGTCAAGTCGTCGGGAGGCATGATGTGCATGCCGTAGGCCGTGAAGTAAGCACCCACAATGCCCATGCCAGATGAAAAGATGACGAGGAACGGCATCAGTGTAATCATGCCCAGGATTTTAGGAAGAATCAGATAACAGGCAGAGTTGACACCCATGATGTCGAGCGCATCAATCTGCTGTGTCACACGCATGGTACCTAACTCTGAGGCAATATTCGAGCCCACCTTGCCAGCCAATATCAGACACATAATAGAACTCGAGAATTCCAAGAGCATAATCTCGCGCGTGGTGTAACCGGCTACCCAGCGAGGCATCCACGGCGACTCAATGTTCACCTTCATCTGGATGCAGATAACGGCGCCTATGAAGAACGAGATGAGCAACACGATACCAATGGAATTGACACCGAGCTGTGCCATCTCCTTCACGTACTGTTTCCAGAACATCCGCATACGCTCCGGCACAGAGAAGGTGCGGTTCATTAGCATCACGTATCGACCAAAGGTGGTCAGCCATTTCTGCAGAAGCGTCATTTTCACTTAATTTTGGGTGCAAAGTTACGAAAAATTCTCAATTCTCAGTTGCCAATTCTCAATTATTTCGTACCTTTGCACGCAAATTAGATTATTATGGAACAGGAAAGCATTGTACTTCGGGCTGAAGGACTGGTGAAACGCTACGGAAAGCGCACGGTTGTGAACGACGTGAACTTCGATGTTCGGCAGGGCGAGATTGTTGGATTGTTAGGCCCTAATGGAGCCGGCAAGACCACCTCGTTCTACATGACGACTGGTCTCATTGTTCCCAACGGCGGACACATCTACCTTAACGACGAGGAGGTCACCGACTATCCTGTCTACAAGCGAGCACGCGCCGGTATCGGCTATCTGGCTCAGGAAGCGTCTGTTTTCCGTAAGATGTCGGTCGAAGACAACATTCTAAGTGTTCTCGAGATGACTGGAAAGCCCCGCGAATACCAGTTAAACAAGCTCGAGGAGCTTATTAAGGAGTTCCGCCTCGGCAAGGTTCGTAAGAACAAGGGTGACCAGCTCAGCGGTGGTGAGCGCCGACGCACCGAGATAGCACGGTGTCTGGCCATCGAACCGAAGTTCATCATGCTCGACGAGCCTTTTGCCGGCGTCGACCCCATTGCCGTGGAAGACATTCAGCACATCGTCTGGCGCCTTAAATACCGAAACATTGGCATTCTCATTACAGACCACAACGTTCATGAGACGCTGAACATCACCGACCGTGCCTACCTGCTTTTCGAAGGCCGCATCTTGTTCAAGGGCAAGCCCGAGGAACTGGCTGCAAACCCCATCGTAAGGGAAAAATACCTCGGTTCGAACTTCGTACTCCAGAAGAAAGATTTCCAACTTCTCGACGACGAGAAGCGTCGCCGCGAAGCTTTGGAAGAAGACTGATATCCAACAACCTACTTCATACGCCAGGAACCGTTGTACTCAACCATGGGAACAACGATTTCTTCGTCTATGCTATCGCCGAAACAAAGAATAAGCATCACGTTTGTATAACCAGTAAGAGAGTCACTCTTGGCCGATGAGACACGGACATCGCGGATTCCCCGATGGGCACGCTCCTGCTGAGCCATAAACTGGCTGTAACTCGCAAGGAGCTGTTCACGGTAGTCATCGGGAATACTATCAGCCCCTGCCCTACCCTCAAGAAACTGCTCGTACTCTCCCGCCATCAGGTGACGGTAGTAGCCTTCGGCGGCTAGTGCGGCCAGCTCTTCCGGTGTTGGCGAAGAGCAATTGATAATGCCCAGCAATCCCAGACATCCCATTAACCCCAAAACACGCCGCATCACTTCTGACGGATAAAGACGTTGATGGGAGAGCCGGTAAGTGTCCAATTCTCTCGAATCTTATTCTCCAGAAAGCGCTTGTAAGGCTCCTTGACGTACTGCGGCAGATTGGCATAGAACACGAAGGTTGGAATCTGCGTGTCGGGCACCTGCGAGACGTACTTAATCTTGATGTACTTGCCCTTGACCGATGGCGGCGGCGTGGCCTCGATGAGGGGCAGCATCACCTCGTTGAGCTTGGTGGTTCCGATGCGCGCCTTACGGTTGAGATAGACCTCCTTGGCGGTCTCAAGGACCTTGAAGATGCGCTGTTTGGTGAGTGCCGAGGCGAAGATGATGGGGAAGTCTACGAAAGGAGCCATACGCTCGCGGATGGCGTTCTCGAAGGTCTTTATGACCACCTGCGACTTATCTTCGACGAGGTCCCACTTGTTGACGACAACGACCAGTGACTTATTGTTCTTCTGAATCAGCTGGAAGATATTCATGTCCTGAGCCTCGATGCCGCGGGTGGCGTCGATCATCAGGATGCAGACATCGCTGTTCTCGATGGCACGGATGCTGCGCATCACGCTGTAGAACTCCAAATCCTCGCTGACCTTGTTCTTGCGGCGGATGCCGGCAGTGTCGACGAGATAGAAGTCGAAGCCGAACTTGTCGTAGCGGGTATATATGCTGTCGCGGGTGGTACCGGCGATGTCGGTAACGATATGCCGCTCCTCGCCGATGAAGGCATTGATCAGACTCGACTTGCCGGCATTGGGGCGACCGACCACAGCGAAACGGGGAATGCCCTCCTCAAGGTCGTCGCCGCTCTTCTCAGGGAGTATTTCCAGTACCTTGTCGAGCAGGTCGCCGGTGCCGCTGCCCGTGGCAGCACTGATACAATAAGGGTCGCCTAATCCGAGCTTATAGAAATCGTACTGTCCATAGAGGTCCTTACCGTCATCAGCCTTATTCGCCACGAGGAGAACAGGAAGCTTTGCCCGGCGCAGAATCTGTGCCACGTCCATGTCCCAGTCAGTGACGCCGTTCTTGATATCGCAGAGGAAAAGGACGAGGTCGGCCTCCTCGGTGGCGATGATGACCTGCTTGCGAATCTCCTCCTCGAAGATATCGTCTGAGTTGACCACCCAACCGCCGGTGTCGACGACTGAGAACTCACGTCCGCACCACTCACACTTGCCGTACTGGCGGTCGCGCGTTGTGCCCGCCTCGTCGCTGACGATGGCCTGGCGGGAGTTAGTCAGACGGTTGAAGAGTGTTGACTTACCCACATTCGGGCGTCCCACGATGGCTACTAAATTTCCCATAATCTTATCTCTGTTTTTTATCCGTCTGCAAAAGTACGCATTTTCCTTGAGAAATCAAAGCAGATTTCTGTTTTTCTTCAGCGTGGCGGCTAGTTGCTCAGTCTCCAAGAGCGAAC
This sequence comes from uncultured Prevotellaceae bacterium, assembly GCA_946184965.1. Lineage (GTDB taxonomy): Bacteria > Bacteroidota > Bacteroidia > Bacteroidales > Bacteroidaceae > Prevotella. Next base: position 83,315 of record CAMHHO010000001.1, read on the forward strand.
TTATAGCCTAACGACAGCATGAAGCAGCGATTGTAGAAGGCGTCGCCCACATTGACCACCTTCATCAGGCCCCAGTTGTAGCGGGCATCGAGCACAAAATTCATGTATTCATAGGAAACGCCCATAGGGACAGACAGGTCGAAAGTGCTGACCTTGATGTCCTCGCCAGTGAACAGATGGTTCAGTTTGTAGAGATCATCCAGATCAACGGTTGCATCATCGTAGAGCTTCGCCTTAGCCCTCATCTTAAAGCCCGGCTGAATACCAGCCTTCACGGCCAGACCTGGCAGCACGTAATAACTGACGAGTATCGGAACATGAACGTAGTCGAGGTCGACCGTGTACTTGTTCTGTCCGGCTTCATCCAGAAAGTCGTACTTGGCACCCTGATTCGACAGGATGGTCCCAAAGCCCAGACCGAGATTGTCAGACATCATATACTCTGCCTCCAGACCTAAGTGGATGTCGGTGATAGACTTGTCGGCATCACTCAGCGTAGCGATGTTCAGGCCGAATTTGGGCTGGATGGTGAAGTCGCCCTCTTTATGCCGAGCCATAGCTGTTAGAGCAGTCAGCAGGATGGCGAGCGAGATAATGAGCCTTTTCATATGCTTATTCTATTGTCATTCAGGGTTATAGCCAAAGTTGTCGAGTTCACGTTTCGACGAACGCCAGTCCTTGTCGACCTTGACGAACGTCTCGAGGTAGATATGCTTGCCGAAGAATTTCTCCAGCGCTTTGCGGGCCTCGGTCGAGACCTTCTTCAGAGCGACGCCCTGATGGCCGATGATGATGCCTTTCTGCGAGTCGCGCTCCACGTAGATGACGGCATTGATGTGTATCTGCTGCTCGTCCTCCTTGAAGCGCTCTACAACGACCTCCACCGAGTAGGGAATCTCCTTGTCGTAGTAGAGCAGTATCTTCTCGCGGATAATCTCCGAGACGAAGAAGCGGGCTGGCTTGTCGGTGAGCTGGTCCTTGTCGAAGAAGGCGGGACTCTCGGGCAGCAGTTCCTGAATACGCTTAAGTAGCATGTCAACGCCGAACTTGTTCTTGGCCGAGATAGGCAGAATCTCGGCATTGGGCAACAGCGAATGCCATTTCTCAACAATGTCGCCAAGGGCCTTTTGGTCGCTCTCGTCAATCTTATTGATAAGCAGCAGCACAGGAATCGTCATTTTCTGCACCTTCTCGAGGAAGTCCATGTTCTTCTCAGGGTTCTCCACCACATCGGTGACGTAGAGCAGCACGTCGGCATCCTGAAGGGCCGACTCCGAGAAGGCTAGCATCGACTCCTGCAGCTTATAACTCGGTTTCAGCACGCCCGGCGTATCGCTGAATACTATCTGCATGTCGGGCGTGTTGACGATGCCCATGATGCGGTGGCGCGTGGTCTGCGCCTTGAACGTCGCAATCGATATACGCTCACCTACCAACTGGTTCATCAGCGTACTTTTACCTACGTTAGGATTACCAACGATGTTCACAAATCCTGCTTTATGCCTCTTTACTTCTGCCATAATCACAATTATTATGCCTGCAAAGATACAACTTTTGGCCCAATCCGCCAAACAACCATCGAAAAAAATAGGTATAAGGGCAAAAGAAAACGGCATGGAGCCTGTGGCCCATGCCGTCGATATTGTCACTATCCGCGCGTCAAATCATTCGTTGCCATCGTAAGCCCACTTCAGGTAGCTTGCGCCGTGAACGAAGCCGGCTCCGAATGCAGTAAGCAACATATTGTCGCCTTTACGCAACTTTTGCTCGTTGTCCCAGAGTGCCAATGGAATGGACGCTGCCGACGTGTTGCCGTAATGGTCGATGTTGACGATGACCTGCTCCATTGGCAGTTCCAGACGTTTGGCCACTGCCTCAATGATACGCATGTTAGCCTGATGGGGAACAATCCACTGTATATTGTCCTTGTTCAAGCCATTGCGCTCAGCTATGAGGGCACAGTCGTCGCTCATGTTTGTCACGGCGTAGCGGAACACGGTACGCCCCTCTTGATAGAGATAGTGAAGACGGTGGTCGACCGTGAAATGACTGGGCGGGCAAACCGAGCCTCCTGCCTTCAGGTGGAGGAAGGGCAAGCCCTTACCGTCACAGCGGAAATAGCTGTCAAGACAGCCGATGTTCTGCTCCTCGGTGGCCTCTACCATGACGGCAGCGGCACCATCGCCAAAGAGCGGACAGGTCTGGCGGTCCTTATAGTCGACGATGGACGACATCTTGTCGGCACCGATGACGACTACCTTCTTCACACGACCGCTCTGAATCATCATTGCTGCCTGGTCGAGAGCATAGAGGAAACCGCAGCAGGCGCCCCAGAAGTCAAACGCATAGGCGTTCTTAAGTCCGAGTTTGCCCAACACGATGCTCGCCGTCGACGGGAACTTGTAGTCAGCCGTTGAAGTGGCTACAATGACTGCGTCGATGGTGTCAGGGTCGGCATTTGTCTTCTTCAACAGTTGCCTGGCCGCCTTGCGTGCCATATAGCTGGTACCGAGACCTTCCTCGGTCAGCAGGCGGCGCTCCTTGATACCGACGCGCGTCATTATCCACTCGTCGCTGGTGTCCACCATGCGCGAGAGTTCCTCATTGGTCAGGACATAGTCAGGCACGTAGCCACCAACGCCCGTAATAATCGCGTTGATTCTGCCCATTATTCAGCTACTTCGTCCTCTTTCTTGATAGCTACCTTGCCACGGTAGTAGCCACAGGTGGGGCATACTGTGTGGTACACATAGTAAGCACCGCAGTTAGGGCATACTGCCAGCGTAGGAGCTACTGCCTTGTCGTGGGTACGACGCTTCAGAGTACGGGTCTTCGATTGTCTTCTTTTAGGATGTGCCATAATTCTATTAACTTTAAACTTTTAACTTTAAACTTTTAACTTCTTGAGTGCTTCCCATCGGGGGTCTACAGCCTGGCTGGACTCCTCATCGCCGCTTCGGTCGGCTGACAGCTCTTCCAGAGCCTTCATCATAGCAGGATTGCACTTACCAGTTGCGTGCACATGCTGGATGGGTATGGCCAATGCTATAAACTCATAGATGTACCATGACGTGTCGAGTATTCCTTCGTTCTCGTCCACGGTCACGGTGTCATCGTCCTCTGAGGCCGTGCTGCCGAGCTTCACCGTCAGGCGGTTGTCAGTCTCTATGGGCTGCTCCATCAGGTCAAGACAGCGGTCGCACACAATGTCTACTGTGCCGACGGTGTGGAACTGGAGTTCGAAAAAGCCGGATGCCTTGCGTATAGACAGCGACACATGCAATGCTCCGCCTTCCACTTCCGTCTGGTCCAGAGCGTCGAAGAAGCCCTTGTCGAGGTCGAATTCCAAGGCTGTTGCCTCGGCTGTCAGCCCTTTCAGGTCTATCTTAAACTGCTCTAAACTACACATATACACACTTTTGGGCTGCAAAGGTACAAAGAAATAGGGAAATAGCCAAATATTTCCCTCATTTTTTTACTTTTTCAACTCTATGCGGAACGTGGTGCCCCTGCCAACTTCCGACTGTTTCACGAAGATACGTCCCTTGTGATATTCCTCGACAATGCGCTTCGCCAGCGACAAACCTAGACCCCAGCCGCGCTTCTTCGTAGTGAAGCCGGGCGTGAAAACGTTCTTCAGGTCTTTCTTGCGGATGCCCTTTCCGTTGTCCTCTACCTCGATGACAACGCGCTCAGGCTCGTCGAGCAGTGTTAGTTCGATGCGCCCTGAACCTTCCATTGCGTCGACGGCGTTCTTGCACAGATTCTCGATGACCCACTCGAAGAGCGAGGCGTTCATCCTGACATGGACGTCGTGGTCGGGCAGGCGGCGCACCATCTCAACCTTCTTCGATGTGCGGCGGTCCATATAGTCGACCACGTGGTCGAGCACCTCGTTCATCGACGAGTCGACGGGTTCGGGCAGCGACCCGATCTTCGAGAAGCGCTCGGCTATGCGCTCCAGCCGCTTCACATCCTTGTCCATCTCGGGTATTAGGTCGTCCTCTGGGTGCTGTTCCTTCAGTATCTCCACCCACGCCATCAGGCTCGAGATGGGCGTGCCCAACTGGTGGGCCGTCTCCTTCGACAGTCCCACCCACACTTTGTTCTGCTCGGCCTTCTTCGACGACAGCAGGGCAAAGATGGCCACCACAACGAAGATCATCACGATGCCCAGCTGAACGTAGGGCCACTGCGTCAGCCGCTTCAGCATGGTCGACTCATCATAGCATACCAACTGGCCTTCGATGCGGATGGTGTCACCCGCCTGCATCATGCGCCGGGCGTAGGCCTCAATGTGCAGCGTGTCGCTGATGTTGCGGAAGTCGTCGATACCGCCCTCGCTGTTCACCACGATGACGGGGATGGTGTTGTTCGACTGTATCACGTTCAGCACCAGCGTCAGGTCAGTGGTCTCGTCGGCAGTGTTCAGGGCGTGCAGTGCCTCGGCCCACGTCTTCATCTTGGCACGCTCCTCAGCCTGAAGGTCGCGCACCAGGAAGTGAGACACCAACAGCGACACCACGGCTATTACAACAGCCGCAATGACGAGCAATATCTTCACCTGTCGGATTCTATCTGTCCATTGCATAGCTGTCTATATAACGGACGCCCCCGCCGTTTTATTGCGTCACTGCAGCAGGATCTGGACAATGCGCTCGGCGGTACGGCCGTCCCAGCGGTCGGGCAGGGCGCTCTTCTTCCAGCGGTCGGCAACCATGTCGGCTACCGCCTCGCGTAGCTTTTCGGCATCGCCGCCGACGAGTACGTTGGTGCCCACTGTCACCGTCTCCTGGTGCTCGGTATAGCTGTTCAGCGTGATACAGGGAATGCCGTTGAACGTTGCCTCCTCGGCCACGTTGCCTGAGTCGGTGATGATGCCGAGGGCGTGGGTAGTGAGCCAGCCGAACTCCAAGTATGGGAGGGGCTGGTGATGGGTGATGGGTGTTGGGTGTTGGGAGAATAGAGAGGCATCGGTAATGATACGGCCGACCACGTCGAGGGCGCTGTCGCGCAGCGGGGCTATGATGGGTACACCGGCGGCAGCCTCGGCCATTGCCTGGAGCATCAGTCGCAGGCTGGCCTCGTCGCTGAGCAGCGCACGGCGGTTAAGTGTTAGCACGATGTAGCGGCCCTCCTCGATGTCGATGTCGGGGCGGCGGAAGCGGGGCAGGTTGAAGCGCAGCGAGTCCATCAGGATGTTACCCACCATGTAGGTGTTGTTGCCGTCAGACTGCTCGCGGGTGGCCACACCAGTGCTCTTGACGCCCGCTGTGAACAGATAGTCCGACAGGGCGTCGATGACCAGCCGGTTTACCTCCTTCGGCATCGAAATGTCGAACGAGCGCGTGCCGGCCACGAGGTGGGCCAGTTTGACGCCCCGCTTCTTGGCGGTGATGGCGGCGGCCATTGTCGAGGCCAGGTCGTCGACCACAATGACCACGTCGGCGGGATGCTCGTCTAAGTAGCGGTCGAAGGCTCCCATCACCTGTGCCGTTATCTCGTTCAGACTCTGGCTGACGACGCCCAGAAAGACGTCGGGCCGTGGCATCTGGAGGTCGTCAAACAGCGACGACTCCAGGGTCGGGTCATCATCGCGCCCGGCATAGACCAGTTCATACGCTGCCCCCTCGCTCTTCTGGATGGCACGTATCAGCGGGGCTACCTTCACAAAGTTGGGCCGTGCCCCAACGACTATACATATCTTCTTCATCACTCTTCACTTTTCACTCTTCACTTCTCTCTTCCCAATCATTCTTCCATTAGTTTACGGTAACGAATGCGTTTCGGCTCTTCCAATCCTAAGCGCTGGGCCTTGTTCACTTCGTATTCAGAGTAGTTGCCCTCGAAATAGAAGACGTTGCCCTCGCCCTCAAAGGCCAGGACGTGGGTACAGATGCGGTCGAGGAACCAGCGGTCGTGGCTGATGACGACGGCACAGCCGGCGAAGGCCTCCAAGCCCTCCTCGAGTGCGCGCAGCGTATTGACATCGATGTCGTTGGTAGGCTCGTCGAGGAGCAGCACGTTGCCCTCCTGCTTCAGGGCGATGGCCAGATGCAGACGGTTGCGCTCGCCGCCCGAAAGCACGCCGCACTTCTTCTCCTGGTCGGCACCACTGAAGTTGAAGCGGCTCAGGTAGGCACGCACGTTGACATCCTTGCCGCCCATGCGGATGGTCTCATTGCCCTGACTGACCACCTGATAGACGGTCTTCTGCGGGTCGATGTCCTTGTGCTGCTGGTCGACATAGCTCAGCCGTACGGTCTCACCCACGCTGAACGTGCCGGCATCGGCCTGCTCCATACCCATGATGAGGCGGAAGAGCGTGGTCTTGCCCGCACCGTTGGGACCAATCACGCCCACGATGCCGTTGGGCGGCAGCGTGAAGTTCAGGTCGCTGAACAGCACCTTCTCGCCGTAGGCCTTGGCTACGTGCTCGGCCTCGATGACCTTGTTGCCCAAGCGTGGACCGTTGGGGATGAAAATCTCCAGCTTCTCCTCCTTCTGCTTCTGCTCCTCGTTGAGCATTGACTCATACGAGTTCAGACGGGCCTTACCCTTGGCATGGCGGGCCTTCGGGGCCATGCGCACCCACTCCAATTCGCGCTCCAATGTCTTGCGGCGCTTCGAGGCCACCTTCTCCTCAAGGGCCAGCCGCTGCGACTTCTGTTCGAGCCAGCTCGAGTAGTTGCCCTTCCAGGGGATGCCCTCGCCGCGGTCGAGCTCCAGAATCCACTCGGCCACGTCGTCGAGGAAGTAGCGGTCGTGGGTGACGGCAATCACCGTGCCCTCATACTGCTGCAGATGCTGTTCGAGCCAATCGATGCTCTCGGCGTCGAGGTGGTTCGTAGGCTCGTCGAGCAGCAGCACGTCGGGCTTCTGCAGCAGCAGGCGGCAGAGGGCCACGCGGCGGCGCTCGCCGCCGCTGAGGTTCTGTACGGGCCAGTCGCCCGGCGGACAGTTCAGGGCGGCCATGGCGCGCTCCAGCTTCGAGTCCATGTTCCAGGCGTCGGTGGCATCGATGATGTCCTGCAGTTCGGCTTGGCGGCTCATCAGCTTATCCATCTTGTCGACATCCTCATAATATTCGGGCAGTCCGAACTTCACGTTGATGTCGTCATACTCAGCCAGGGCGTCGTACACGTGCTGCACACCCTCCATCACGTTCTCCTTCACCGTCTTCGTCTCGTCGAGTGGCGGGTCCTGCGACAGGTAGCCCACCGTGTAGCCGGGGCTCCACACCACCTGGCCCTGGAACTTATCGTCGAGACCGGCAATAATCTTCATCAGCGTCGACTTACCGGCACCGTTCAGACCTATGATGCCTATCTTAGCCCCGTAGAAGAAACTGAGGTAGATGTTCTTGAGCACTTGCTTCTGGTTCTGCTGGATGGTCTTGCTCACTCCGACCATCGAGAAAATCACTTTCTTGTCGTCAACTGTTGCCATACGTTATTCTCGTTTTTACTTTTTCAATGGCAAAGATAAGCATAAAAAACGAAAAAAGCACCGTTTACATCAGATTATTTTTCGTTTTAATGAAAATACAACCAAAAACTACATCCCCCAAAAGCCCCGCCTTTCGCTCAAAACCCGCCGCCTTTCGCTCAAAACCCGCCGCCTTTTGCTCGTAACCCGCCGCCTTGACTCCAAGTGTCGGTTCAGGTGTCGGTTCCAGCCTCCGAAGGCCGGCAAAACGCACTGTTTTGCTGATGTCTCATACCGTTTTTCATATATAATTGCCTTTCGCACTTTATATCCAACACTCCCTACACTTCCTGCACCTAAAAAAGTTCAACAGGTGCAGGAAGTGCAGGAAGTGCAGGATGTTTCCCGCGATTAACAACTATAGCTCATCGGGAAGACGTTTCGCGAAAGAATCCCTCATGTATCGTGAACGCGAATGGCCGAAAAGGCTCCGCCACCGGCCTGGCGGGGTACTCCCGGATACGGTCAGACTGCTGGCGCCACCCGTCGGCCTGCTCATAGGCCGGCAGCGAACCGATGGGGACATAGATCTCCGAACCCGGATAATCGCCTTCAGCAATACCGATGATATTGTTGTGCCCACCCTCTGAGTCAAACGCCGGCGGCACTGACGATTCCAGGTAGGCACGGCCTATATGGGTGGCAAAGGTCCACGGCCCGATACGCGTAATCTGGGCGGGGATGGTCAGCTCGGCGGGGTTGAAGAAGTTGAACGCCTCGTCGCTCAGACTGGTCACGCTGCGGGGGATGTGGGCTACGGCACTGCCCGACACCAGCATGTTGGTGCGGCTCTCGATGATGGCGTTGCAGTTGTCGCGGCTGTCGTAGACGGGGTTCTGCGGGCTCACCACCACCCGCTTCAGATGCTCGCAGGCTGAGACGCCCGTCGTGGCGATGCTGGTAGTGGCGGCAGGGATGTAGATGCTGTCGATGCCGCAATGGAGGATGGCATCGTTGTCGATACACTCTAAGTCTTCGGGCAGGTCAATGGTCTTCAGCGACCAGCAGCCGCTGAAGGCACGCACCCTGAGGCGGCGGACGGTGGGTGGCAGCTGGATGCTGCGCAGGGCTGTGCAGTTCTCGAAGTCGCTGATGCCAATCTCTTCCAGTCCGGTGAAGTAGCGCAGTTCGTCGAACCGCTCTATCACGGGGTTGTTGGTGAAGGCTGCATCGAGCGTCGTGACGGCCTGCGCCTCGTCAATCTGCAGCTCACCGTCGCCGCTGCGGTCCCAACGGGCTACGCAGATGGTCTTCACCTCCGGGTCGGCAAAGTGGATGTTGGTCTGCATCAGCGGCCACAGGGGCTCCCAGGTATGACGGGGCTGACGGGGATGCGGCTTCGATACGAACACGTATTTAGGCACGTAGATGGCCGTCAGCTGCGGACAGCCCTGCAGCGGCGTCACCCCTTCGTTGGTCTGGGGCATCAGAGCCTCGAAGACGACCGTCTGCAACTGCGGACAGTCGTCCATGCAGCAGTCGCCGATGCCCACCACCGTGCTGGGTATGGAGAGCATACGCAGGCCGGAGTGGCGGAAGGCGTTCCGGCGGAAGAAGCGGATGGTCCTGGGCAGCGTGAGACTCCGCAGGCTCAAGCAGTCGCGGAAGGCATCGCGGCTGATGTCGGTCAGGCCGGTGAAGTGCTGCAGCTCGTTGAAGGAGGCGATGTCTGGGCGGCCTGTGAACACTTGGCCCAGCTCCGTCACGGCAGCGGCCTCCTCGTAGCTCAGCTCGCCGTCGTGGTCGGCGTCCCAATGGGCCACACACAGACGCTTCACCGCATCGTCCTCGAAGTCAATGATTTCGTGGCGCAGCACCCGCAGCTGGCGGTTCATCTGCGCGGCGTCGCCCTCTATCAGCGCGGCCTTCTGCTGCAGGTGGCGCATCTGCCAGCCCATCACGCCCACGACGACGGCCACCAAGGCCACGGCGGCGGCAATCATCAGCCGGCGGAGGCGCTGGCTGCTGCGCCGCAGGGCCTCTAAGAGTGCGTCCATGTCCTGCCAGCGGTGGTCGATGGGTGCCAGACAGCGGTCGACAATATGCTGGGGAACGACCCGACGCAGCGGATTGGCCGTCGGCAGCCGGTCGTTCATCTCCTGCATCATCACGCCTAATGAGTAGATGTCGTTGCGCACGTCGGCCTGCGCCAGCCGGGCCTGCTCGGGAGCAATGTAGCGCAGCGTGCCCGCCGGCTGCTTCAGGATGGCGTGGCTGTCGGTGTCGGCCAGCCCGAAGTCTATCAGCTTCACGTAGCCGCCGTTGCTGGTCACCATCACGTTGCTGGGCTTCAGGTCGCGGTGTACCACCTGCTGCTGGTGGACGTAGGCCACGGCCTCGGCCAGCTCGATGGCCACGCGCCGCAGCTGGTGAACCGACAGCTCCGTCTGCAGGTAGTCGGCAAGCGTCATGCCGTCTATCCACTCAGCCACCATGCACACCGTAGCTCCGCGACCGGGCAGCACGACCGTCTCCATGCCCACCGCCTGCATCACGCCGGGGTGCTGCAGCCGCATCAGTATCTCCAGCTCCTTGCGCAGCATCTGCCGGTAGGCCTCGTCGCCCTGATGCTCCGGCCGCAGGCACTTCAGCAGATACCACCGCCCGAACCGCTTCGCACGGTAGAGGTCGCAGTAGCCCGTCGAAGGCATCTGCTCCACATCGGCAAACACCCTCGACAGTCCCTCGTACTCCGCGGTCAGGAACCCTGACGCGCTGCTGTCGGCAGGATTAATCATCGCTCGTCACGTTTCAATCATCATATTCACTTCGATAGAAGGTCACGCCATCCATGTATTTCTCGTAAAGCTCCGGCTTGCGGGTTTTGAAATACTCAAGCACCGTGTCAAGATGTTCCTGGGTGAAGTCAAACCTGCCAGTGGTGTAGTCACCCAAGTCATCGTAGATGGACGTGCCTCTGTTCGAAGAGCTGTCGTAGCCATATTCGCGGATGGCGAGAGCCAGATAGAAGCACTTCTTGGCCTCAACCGTCTCGCCCCGGGGCTCCCCCACTACGCTGATGGTCATGTCACTGGGGCAGTAATGATGTCTTTCAATAAAGAAAAACTTAAAATCCGACGAGAAGCACACCTTGTTGAGTGCCACCTGCAACTCTCTGTTGCTTAGTTCGTTTATCATATATTCAGAATGATGATTTCCTAAATGTTTGCCACTTACGATTCTTGCTGCAAAAATAGCGAATAATATCGTAACCTCCAAATTTTAGCAGGACTTTTTGTGCATCAGCAAAGAAGAAGCGTTCCATTCGCTTGTCACCTCCGCTTAAACCAGCTGAAGCCACCTGATGAGGAGGCATAGACATGCCCGTCGGAAGTGGTAGCAATCAACTCGCTGCCCATGTCCTGGATATCAACGAAACTCCTTTCTGAACTATTCCGCTTTGCCCAAGCTCTACCTGAGTTTTTGGAAGCATAGATGCCCAGGTCTGAGCAAAGGATTATTTCCCCCTTGTGAAGTGTCAGTGCGCGCACATTCCCCATACCAGAGCTTCGGTAGCGCATTGACCATGAGAAGCCTCTGGAACTGGAGGCTTCAATAGAGGATGTTGACGGGTTATATCGGATCATTTCTGACCCATTGACGACCATGAATGACATAATTGTAAAGCAAAAAGTGCTATTCTTCTTTAAACAGCAATGGGTTTATACTCCCTCTCACATCTGCGAAGGTCCAGCTTGAATGTCCCATTTATGCATAAGATACGGCAGAATTGCCCCGAATAGTATGCATAAAAACTTCTTCCCTGCATCCCCTTGGCTTTGCCAACCTTTGCATTTCAAATCACCTTTGTTTGCCTAACAATACAGTAAAACAGAGAGAATACTCCACCTAAGTTCATCTGTTGAAGTTTTTACCATCATTTTATGACGATTCTCCTATACATCGTGAGGTTTTAATTATATGTTCCTATTCTTCTTTAATTCCTTCATCAGCAATTCTTGAATCCAACAGCATCTCAAATTCATCAGCATCCTCACCCTCAGCAACTGCACGTTTAATAATGATTTCTTTTTCCTTCTTCGTTAAAATGCCATCTCTAAAAGCTGATTTGATGAGAGCCTCCACACGCGGAGAAAACCTAATCTGTTCATCCGTTTCTGATTGAGATGAATTATCTTTTGCCTGACATACTTCTTCTTTAGGATCATCTTCTATTTCAGGCCCAACAACCATAGAATAAAATGCACCAACGCAGCGATCAGTCATATATCCGATAGGCACATCACCACCATATTCTTCCATCTGGCGGCGATAAGCAGAGAGATCCTTCTCCATCACATAAAACTGCTCTGCATCTTCTATCAACCATTCTATGTCGATATCAGGCGTAAATAGGCGAAACGTCACGGCATGCCTTGTGGCAAAAGGCTCAAATTTGCGGACAGTAGCAGGAACAACAACTTCAAGCGGATGATTCTTGTCTATTTCGCAAACAACTGCAGATCCCACATGTTTCACTCCATAAGGAATCATTAATTCGCTTATCTTAGAATTGCCATAGACGAAGGCATCAGGGAGATACTCCAGCTTTGTCACTTTTGAAAAATCAAGTTCCCTTAGTTGAGTGTTATCTTCAAAGACATGGGTTTCTAAAGACGTCAAGCTCTTAGGGAAGATTACCTTCTTTAACGACTTGTATTTTGCCAAACTGCCGTCTTTCAATTCTGTGATACCCTCATCTATCTCGAGCGTACCATTTTTAATGATGCCATATTCAGTCTTTATTTCTTCTGATTCACGTATACTCCGAGCCTCATTCTTTTGTTGTTCGTAGCGTTCTCGAAGTTCGTTTTTATGTTGCTCATAGCGTTCCTGAACTTCTCTTTTATGCTGCTCGTAGCGTTCCTTAAGAGTGCTTCTGCTTTTACTCGCTGCTTCGCTAATGCTATCTGCCGCATCACCGAATAATGATTTTAATATTCCCATAATTCTAATAGTTTAATGATTTATAATTGTTAGTGATATAATTTGTTCTGCATGATTCTTTCGAACTGCTGAGAGGTTAGTGTCTCTTTCAACTTTGCAATACAGCCCTTAATATAGTCTGCCGTAGTTATATCTTTATAAAACAACATGTTTATTGGAGCATCGGTGCCAAATAAAATTCTGTCTGAATAATCATTATCACATAGAGCCTTCACATCTTCAGCAGGCATAAAGGCAGTGTCAACACGTACATTACTGCATTTCAAAAGCACGTCTATGGTCTCATCAATTGGCCAGCCGTGTGCTAAAACAAAACTCAAATCATCATAATGTTTACAAATTTCTCCAAAAACGTTAGCATGACATTCCTTAAAATCTCCAGTATGCAATAAAACAGGTACATTCATCCATCTGGCAACTTCTAATGCATTATGGAGTATTTTGCGATTGTAAAACCACTCTCGATGAGCCTGCCAATGCATTTTAACGCCTTCCCATTTTATTTTAGAATGTATCATATAGCTGATTCCCCAGGTCTTCATCATTCTTGGAGTAATCCAAAGGACAGGATGAATACGTGAGCCTCCCAACCTGATTAGTTCTTTTATTTCACGAATAATCAACTTGTACAATTCTGCGCAAGTAGAAGTGCTGGAAACCACAATCTCTTCTATGCCAGCTTCCAATTCTGCTTTCCACACATCTTCTGGGTCGTGGTATCCATCACTATACCAGCCTATATGTACATGGTTGTCAGTCATATTAATTCCCTTGTATCTTTGCTAAAACTTTTCTAATAATAGTTTCTTCATATGATTCTGCTCTTTTTGATCCCATTTCTATAGACAATTGTGCAAGAATACTTTCTAAATGTTTCTTCAATTGTTCTTTTTCTTGGTTATCAGCAAGAGAGTCCAACTCACTTTCGCTCACCAGTTGATGTATGGCATTTACAACTGCAACTATCAAATAATAATCCTTAGAATCTAGCTCCGAGATTTCCAAATACACATCGTTTCTTTGTAATTTCATAATATTCCTTTCTTTTTATATTCCTCTACTAAACGTTTATTTAATCTTGCAACTTTACAGAAATGATCAGCTGTCTTGAACATATCACCGCCATTTTCATTATAATTGCGTACGAGACACATATTACAATAATCACGTGCATCGCATTTAAGACATTGTGGGAAATCTTTCCAGGTTACTCGTCGCACAACTTTCAATTGTTCGGAATTTTCCCATATATCTTTCAACGAAGTCTTGAAAACATTCCCTACAACATAATTCTGCCACCCAGCGCATGGATATACATCGCCATTAACTGTTACACAAAGATCATTAACGCCTGCTCCACAAAGAGGAGTGTTCATTATTTCCGCTTTGGATATACTACTAATGGATTCTTGATTTAGAGTTCCATCTCTATAGTCTTTATCATATTCTATGATGTCACGTATTACTTTTTCAGTATCACTCAGAGAAATACGGTTAGAAAGGTTTCGTTTATCTAAATCAGCTTGCGCCATCATGATGTAATCTGTCTGACTTTTCATTCTTAAACTCTTGGCATATTGCATCACTTTATTATAACCATCTTTATTGACCTTCATTACAGGACAGCTAATTTGAACAGGAATATCAGCAGCATGTAATTTCTCAATTGCTGTTTTCGTCTTTTCAAATGAGCCTTTAATTGTAGTTATTGTATCATGACGGGCAGCGTCCATACTATAAAGAGACACTTGAATCAATGACAAATTGACCTTTTTCAAAATTGGTATTTGTTCTTCTTTCAGCGAAATGAGATTAGTAAGCAGAGTTATTTTCATATCTTTCTCTCTGCAATATTGGAGCATTTTTAATATATCTTTATTCATTAAAGCTTCCCCACCCGAAAGAGTAACACCAAGACCACCCATCTCTGAATATTGATCAATAATGTATCTAAATTTATCAAATGACATATCAAAACCTTTGTCTTTCTTTCCATTAGGAATGTAGCAATGAATACAGCGTTCGTTGCAACGACTTGTTAGTTCGAACTGCAGCGAAGCAAGACGTGGCTTTGCAAAATCATGTTTTAGCAAAAAGTCTTGAGTGCTATTCTTAACTAATTCTTTTGTCTCTTGCGTAAAGTCGTTAATAAGTGTTTTGGGATTCTCTAAAGAATAACTGAAATCTAAATCTTGCTCAAATAATTCTTTTTCTGTTTTCCCAATGAGAACGAATTTGTGATTTGCTAAATCGCGAGAGAACTCCATAAAGTCTTTTTCTATAATAGATCTTTCACAATCTGAATATATGGAACATAACCTGTCAATAATATCGTCAATTTCAACTGGTTCTCTTGACAATTGTGAAAGGAAATCTGCGCCAGATTCATTATATGTCCGATCATGATAAGTTAACTGATTGGTTATGTAACCAATTTTTCCTTCATCATAAATCCGGATAAAACTATTCTTGGATTGACGTATTAACATAATGATAATAACAAAAGATTCTACTTGGGTTAAAAGGAGACCGTAGTGTTGCCATTGCCACTACGGCCCCTTTAAGTTAGATGAAATTACATTGCGCGATCACATTTCCTGCATAAGTACGAGGAACTGTTGTTCCTACCTCCATTGTCTCTTTCTGCAGGACATCCAGCTGCGTACGAGCCGGTTGGTGCATTCTTTGCCATCATCTGTGGCTTACTGTACTTTTTCATAAGAAAATTGTTTTATATTAGAGCCTACTCTATTATGGATTTTCGGCTTCCTCCTTATTTCTATTCACCATAAGACAGCCATTAACAATGTCTGGACAACTAATAGTGTCTGCATAAACACATATTTTATAATATGAACATTTAATCGTAACATCTTCGGATGTATTCATAGGCCTAGGTCTAATATAACAGTTTCGAAATAGCAGATGCATCACTACGTGTGAATCCTCTTGCCCGAATAGTCATTCCGCCTTTGGTCTCGATGACTACATCGGCAAACAGCAGACGGGCCTCGACGGAGACACATCCAATGGCAGCAAGGTTGATTTTCGTTTCCTTATAGCCAATGAGTTGCCCTTTGCGATAGGTGACAACGTCGTCATCTATGATGATTTCATCAGGGAATACCGTATTGCCATTTCCTGTGATTCGGCTTGCAGTGAAGTGATAGGCCATATATTTATAGTTTATTCCATTTGAACACAAAGAGTGTGAGCCTTCCTGACATCCTTAGTCTGAAGGTCCTGGAATACCCGTATAAGTAAGAATGAAAAACGGCTCACACCTGTAGGGATATACGTAAGCCGGCACCATGGCGGGGCAGGCGGCATATAGGCCACTACAGGAGAAGCAGCTCTCAGACTTATCACCCTTATATTTCGAAGTTTCCAGGTTCGCAGACGGGTCAAAGCTAATTGCTCTCCTCGATGTTCGTCGCCCGAACTGTTCGGGTGACGGTGAAAAAAATACGCAAAAGTTTTGAAAACTGTTCATTGTGAGCCGAATTTTTTAATCCTCGGCTGCAAAAATAGCAAATTCCCCCGAAACGCCATTGGTGCAAATTGGTGCAAATTGCGCCGCAACCATATTTTTGCCTAAAATCGGCAGAAATCGCGCACAAATCACTGCCCCAACCTAGATTTCGAGTCAGATATATGCCAATTAAGGTCCCGACCAGAAAGATTACCGCTCGAAACGGATGCCGCCGCGCTTGCCGCAGACATAGTTGGCGGCCAGACGACCGGGCTGCAGCAGATTGCTAAGGTAGAGGGGCTCGCCCTCGATGATAAGTCCACACTGGAAATAGTCGCCCGGGCGCAGACGGGTGGTCACAGACGCCATGACCTGAAACTGCAGGTTGCCCAAATAGCGCACACGGCACTTGCGGTTGGGGGCCCAGCTGAGGAGAATCTCGTCGTTCTCGGAAAGCATCTGCTGGACGTTGATGTGGCGGCTGATGACAGGACTGCTCGCCTCACCGCCGTCGGCAGAGACGGCAGCAACATAGGCCTCATAGTCGCTGTATCCAATGAAGCGGGCGAGCACGTCGAGCGTACCCTGACGCGGTTCACTGGGGCTATCGAGGTATCCCCACAGTCGCTTCAGTGTGTGCGAACTGATATTGACGCGCAGGCGGCTGTAGATATTGTCGCGCAACAGGTCGAAGTCCTTGGGCGAACGTATGGGGCGGCCCATCATCTGCTCGATGTCGTGGCAAATTGGAAGCATAACAACTGACTTTCCTGGTTCACGGTGCAAATATACGCAAAAATCCCCGAACCGGCAAGCGATTCAGGGATTTTCTTCAAAATAAAGATGGCGGCCTCCTACTCTCCCGCATTGCATTGCAGTACCATCGGCGCAG
>CAMHHO010000002.1:0-89080 GCA_946184965.1 uncultured Prevotellaceae bacterium
ATAATACTTCATCTTGTTGACTTTTTATGAGTCAACTTTTTCCAGGGGAAGACAGGCTATCAATGTCTGGTTTGTGGACGCGACTTTGAGGCCACTTATGGAGAGATAGGTAAGAACTTTATCCATGTGCATCATCTGACACCAATATCTTCTATCGGAAAGGAATATCAACTAAATGTAGATACGGACTTAGCCCCCGTTTGTCCCAACTGTCATTATATGCTACATCGGAAAGATCCTCCTTATACTATTGAAGAACTGAAAGAGAAAATACATGAAGTGGCAGAACCAGTCAAGAAGAAGCCTTCGCGAAAAGCAGCAGAAGTTCGATTGGTTGCTGAACCTGCTATGCTGAGGGATGTAAACGATGATGCAGAAGTACGCAAACTGATTCATAACATGATGGAAATGGATGGCGGTACGATGACGAAAAACATCTACTCTGTTTGTATCGGTATGTTCCAAAATAAGTACAACAATATGAAGCCAAACGATTGGCGACACCTGATAGATAAATATGTAAAAAAGGTTACCAATCGCCCAGACTTACGTGAAGACGAAGTATTCTTTTTCAAGGTAGTGGGTTAAAAAGCGGCTGGAAGCTCGAAGGTCATGCGTTCGCCTGTCACGGGATGCGTCAGTTCTAGGCGCTCGTCGGAAATCCTCGATGCGTATCAAAAACATTTGAAGGAAATTTATGGAAAGTGAAACGCTGAAGTCCGCTCCAGCTGAATCATTCTGAAGATAGGCCTGCGTTAATAATGGAAAAACATGTGGAAAGAAGTTTATTACAAGGAACTGGAAAGAAACTACGAAGGTAAAGGAAAGAGGATTCTTCCTTATTCTGTGAAGTGTAAGGATATGGAGGAACTTGAATGGTTTATTCAATATCTGGAGGAAAAGGGATTCGTGTGCGTGGAACAGATTGAGGGGCAGAGGGCTTTGCTTGTCAATATGGAACTGAAACGCTGGTGTACCTACCCCAAGGCAGTCTACATGTCTTGTAAAAACAGAAAGACTTATACCGTTGAGGAGTTCGTGATACTATAATATAGCACCATTAAGGACATCGGGGGCAGCTTGTCTCGAAGGAATAGTAAGTCAGATTTGTCAAAAAAGGCGATGTCAATATGGAGTTAATATGGAATCAACTCTTGACATTTGCGGTTGGCGCAATTACCCATGAATCAACAGCAGAAAGTCCATCAACTTTATAACACCCACTTTAGGGAAATCAATGTACCTAAGCACTTCATAGTGTTTATCATTGGTCACTATGTAGCGTGCGTTGGCTTGTATGGCGCAGTCAACGAACTTGTTGTCATCAGGGTCAGCGGCGATAAGGTTGAAACGGAATGTGGGATTAATAAGTTCAACATGCCCGCTCTCCATGAGGGCGCCGATGACAGCCTCTGCAAATTCTGGTCTGAAGAACCGTTTCAGGATTTCCTCGTATTCAAAGAGTATTTCGTTAGAGACACACAATGTGTTTTGCCCCTTCAACAGAGACAACCAAACGTCACGGTAAATACTGTGACGACCAACGCACTGCACAAGGCTATTTGTGTCGAGAACTATACGCATAGACTACTTTTCGGCTTCTTCTTGAGCCTTTTGTTCGCGCAGCCAAGCATGAAGATCCATCTCGTTGATTTCGTCAAGACGTTTTTGGTCAAGTTCTCCCGACTGCCACATCTTCTCGGTCATATCATCGAGCCGCTTTGCATAGTAGTTGGCTACAAGCTGCTTGATGTCGTTCAGCTCCTCATCGCTTTTGATATGGGAAAAGACGTTAAGAAGATAGAGTTGAGCGGGATTGAACACCGTAGGTTGAACACTATTCATAACAAATACATTTTTGAAAATTCCGTTGCAAAGATAAACATTTTTTCGGAAACCACAAGTTTTTATCTAAAATTTCCGTTACTTCCTTGTTTTCTGCCTTTTTTTTAATACCTTTGCAGGCAAACTATGCGAATCAACTATAAAATATGAAAGCAAGAAAGACATTTGCGTTGGTGCTTTTGCTCTGTCTGTCGCTGATGGCGGAGGCAGCCAAGCCCGATAAGAAATTCCACATCTTCCTCTGTTTCGGACAGTCGAACATGGAAGCTGGTGCACGTCCTGCAGAACAGGACAAGGACTTCAACGACCCGCGGTTCCAGTTTCTCGCAGCAGTTAACATGCCGCGCAAGCAGCGTGAGATGGGCCATTGGTACACGGCTATTCCACCAATCTGTCGCGAAGGAAACAACATGGGACCTGTCGACTTCTTCGGCCGTAAGATGATAGAGCGCATCGACAAGCGCTATCGTATTGGCGTCATCAACGTGTCTGTCGCCGGCGCAAAGATTCAGCTCTGGGACAAGGATGACTACAAGGAGTATATCGACAATGAGCGCGACTGGATGAAGGCCATCGTCAAGCAATACGACGGCAATCCCTATCAGCGGCTTGTTGATATGGCGCGTATCGCCATGAAGGACGGTGTTATCAAGGGTATTCTCATTCATCAGGGCGAATCGAACTCCGACGATCCCAAGTGGCCAGAGCGTGTGAAGAAGATTTATGACGATCTCTGTGCCGACCTTGGCCTCAACCCCAAAGACGTGCCCCTGCTGGCCGGCGAACTAAAGCACGAAGAGCAGGGTGGTGTGTGCTGGCGGTTTAATGTCGACATTCTGCCCAACCTGCCCAAGACCCTTCCCAACTCCTATATCATCTCGGCGAAGGATTGCGAGAGCACTGGCGATCAGTTTCATTTTAGTACTGAAGGCATGCGCACCCTCGGCTACCGCTATGCCGAGCAGATGTTGAAGTTGCACAAGTATAAAATGAAAAAGTAAAAACGTCAGAACGGGGCTGGTAGCTCGAAGGTCATTCGTTCGCCAGTGACTGGATGCGTTAGTTCCAGGCGCTCGGCGTGCAGGTAGAGACGGTCGGAAGGGTGGCCGTATAGCTCGTCGCCACGAATGGGACAGCCAAGGCCTTCGGGGTGGGCACAGTGCATGCGCAGCTGGTGGGTACGGCCAGTGCGGGGCCAGAGCCGTACGCGGTGGTCGTCGAGCATTTCGTAGTCGGTGACGGCCTCCTTGCCACGCTCGTAGTCCACCACCTGTCGGGGACGGTTGATGGGGTCGCTGAGCAGGGGCAGCTCTATGCGGCCTGTTGGGTGATGGGTGTTGGGTGATGGGTGTTGGGAGGTATCTAAGAGGGCGACGTAGGTCTTGCGGATGGTATGGTCAGTAAACTGGCGCTGGAGATTGGCATAGACGCTGCGGTTCTTGGCGGCAACCATCAGTCCGCTGGTGCCCATGTCTAAGCGGTGGGCCAGCAGCGAGTCGGGATAGCGCTGGTGCAGGATGGTGGCTACGGAGTAGGGGCCTACGCGGCCGGGAACGCTGAGCAGTCCCGACGGTTTGTTGACCACAATGAGCCAGTCGTCCTCGTAGACGATGTCGATGTCCAACTGCGGCTGTCCCGACTGCTCCTCGGGGTTGGGGTCAACGTTGAGGCCCTGCAGCATCCACGTCAGCACGGGCTTGCACTTGCCGCGACAGGCTGGGTAGAACTGTCCGTGCTGCCGGATCATTCCCGACTCATCGTCGCCTACCCGTAGCCTTTCCGTTTTCGGCGACGGTCCCCACCAAAACTCGGCCATACAGACGGGTTTCAGACCGTTCAGGTAGGCATACTGCAACAGCTTCGGAGCGCAGCAGTCGCCCGTGCCGCCCGGCGGTAGCGGGTATTTGCGGCGGATGCGCGCCGAGCTGTGGTAATCCTGCCACACGTTTACCAGGTCTTTCACCTCGCCATGGGCATTCAGGAAGCGGTACTGCCGAAAGAGCCACTGCTGCAGCTCCTGCGACAGCAGTTTATGGTCGAGGGCATCCTTGATGCGCTGCTCCTCCTGCTTGAAATGGCCGTCGGGCTGCTGGGCGTCGAAGACGGGCGGCACGAAGTAGGGCCAGTCGTTGCGCCCTTCGAGCAAACCCGAGTAGGCGGCGAGGAAGCCCAGAGAAGCCCCCTCCAAATTCCCCCCGGCGGGGGAGGCTACCACCAGCACGCCGAACATCTTCCCCTCCGTGAGCGTCATCCGCTGCAGTTCCTGCTGCACCTCCTGTGCGGCTAACACACATAGCGGGTGCGGCTCGTAGCAGAACGGGTAGGTGAACCGTTCGGGCGGCATCTTATCAGTATGTAATGGATGAATTGTTGCCATTTGGACTGCAAAGATAAATAATAAATGTGAAATATGGGCGTTTTCTTAGAATAATTGCGTACCTTTGCCGACAAACAAACAATAAACTACTGACAACAATGCAAAGAAGAACCCTTTTCGGCATGATAGCCCTGCTGCTGACTGCCATGACCCTGCACGCCCAGACGGCGGTGGTGACCACCCACTGGGCACTCGATAAGACCATCAAGGACCTTGCCCCGGGCGGCGCAGCCTATGAGAAGGCGACCGCCGCAACCATTGCCTGCGAGGGTACCGACGTGTCGAAGATGCTCAGCACGAGCGTCGCTTTCGGCTCGAAGCTCGCCTTCCAAGCCACCATCACGCCGGCGAGCTACGCCACGAAGGAGGTGACGGGCCTCGCCCTGCTGCGCTTCAAGGTGCAGGGAGCTGCCGACGGCACCGACGACTACGGCATGACGCTGCAGCTGAAACCCAATGGCGAGCTGACCTACGTGCCGACGCACGTCAGCCTGAGCGTGGCCTCGTGGGTGAAGAATACGGCGGCCGCCTTCGAGGTAATTCTGCGCAAGCTGAATGCCGACGGCGAGGTGACGCAGACCTACGAGTTGGGCAAGGTGAACAGCCATGCCGACGTCGATGCCCACTACGACGACGTGACGTTCGACGTGCCCGCCACCGCAACGGCCAGCAGCGATGCCTGGCAGGTGGTGGTGCGCATGGCGAAGGGCTACCAGAACGGCAAGAACCTAGCCATGGGCAACGTCACGCTGACAGGTAACGCCACGCTCGGCGGCTCCGTTCAGACCAGTTCGTTCACCGCCACCGTCTCGCCTGAAGGGGCCGGCACCGTCCATCCCGCCACGACGTCGGTGGTCACCGGCGACAATGTTACCTGCACCGCCACGCCTAACGTCGGCTATGCCTTCGAGGGCTGGTATCAGGGCGGCGCACTCGTGGCCAAGGACAATCCTCATACCTTCACCATCAACGCTGACACCCAAGCCGAGGCCCGCTTCACCAAGCTCCCCGAGGCTACGCTCGTCTACGGCACGACGAACCCGCAGATGGGCAGCGTCAGCGGCACGGCCGACGGTGTACCCATCATCACAATCTTCAACTCAGAAAAGATTACCTGCAACGCCGGCACCACTATCACCCTGACGGCCACGGCCCAGAAGGGTCACTACTTTGTAGGCTGGAAAGATGCTGACGGCCGACAGCTTTCGACGTCGCAGCAATATACCTTCAAGCTCGACACCGACAGGGCCGTTTATGCCCAGTTCGCCATGATCGACAACTACCGCGCCGACCTCACCGCCTTCCCCGGTGCTGAGGGCTATGGTCGTTTCACCACCGGCGGCCGCATGACCGACAACCGGGGCGCCAAGGTCTACTACGTCACCCGCAACGACGACTGCCCTGACAACGCCCTCGTCGAGGGCACCCTGCGCTGGGCACTGCGTACCGGCGACGACACGCCGCGCACCATCCTCTTCCGTACCTGCGGTACCATTTACCTGACGTCGAAGCTCGCGCTGAACCATCCCAACATCACCATTGCCGGGCAGACGGCTCCCGGCGGCGGCATCTGTATTGCCGGCTACCAGATGAAAATCTCGCAGCCCAACATCATCATCCGCCACATACGCTTCCGCTCAGGCGACCTGACCGCCAACAGCATGTCGCCGCTCGACGTGGAGAACACCCACCACGTGGTGCTCGACCACTGCTCGCTGTCGTGGTCGATGGAGGAGAACCTGACGCTCTACGACTGCGACTCCACCACGATGCAGTGGTGTATATCGGCCGAGGGCCTCTACTACTCGAAGAACGTCAAGGGCGAGCGCTCCTACGGCATGCAGTGGGGCGGCGAGCACGGCACCATGCACCACTGCCTCATCAGCAACAGCATGAGCCGCACGCCGCGCTTCAACGGCGTGCGCCCCAACACCCACGACCGGCAGGCCGACAATGAGTTCGTCAACAATGTCATCTTCAACTGGGGCAGCCACAACTCCGTCTACGGCGGCGAGTGCTCCACGGGCGTTGCCGGCGACTACGACCGCGTCTATATGGTGAACAACTACTACCGCCCCGGTCCCGCCACCAAGAGCGGTGCCGCCAGCCGCCGCTACTTCGTGTCGGCTTCGGGTGACAATATCAACCAGGTGGGCGAGTGGTATCTCAGCGGCAACAAGTTTGAGACGTCGTCAAAGTGGGCGCCGGCCACTAGTATCTGGAGTAACGCCGAATTGCAGAAGGTAAACGACGATAACTACTACGGCTTCGTCAGCGACAATGCCTCACGCGCCATGAACTTCTGGTCGGTGTCGCCCTCGCAGACGCTGGCCGACAAGGCCCTGCTCCACGAGCTGCCCTACGCCCTGAACGGCATGCAGTATGAGACCGCCGACGAGGCCTTCCTTGCAGTCACTCAGAAGGCCGGCGCCTCGCTGCCTCGCTATGACGAGGTGGACCGCCGACTGCTGGCCGAGGCTGCCGGACAGCAGGACCCGCAGTTCCACGGCGGCAGTTTTACCAGTCCGAAGAACGGCAACATCACCACGCCCGCCGCCGGCATCATCAACTCGCCCGCCGACATCACCCTGCAGCGCTACGACGAGTTCTACGCCTTTGACGAGGCTGCCGGTCAGACCGTTAAGACCCGCCTGTGGCCTTGGCTCGGCATGGACGAGGGCGAGCAGCTGATGCAGGACACCGACCAGGACGGCATGCCCGACGACTACGAGCTGTCCGCCGGTCTGAATCCTGCCGACGCCACCGACGGCTACCGCCTCACGTCGAGCGGCTACTCCAACCTTGAAGTATTCCTTAACGGCGTAGCCGACGGACAGATTGACCTCGCGCCCTATAAGCGGGCGAAGACGGTGGAGCGCCGCAACGTCTTTCATGCCGTCGTCTCTCCAACAGCCACCCCGGGCGTAACTTCGCAGGGCCAGACCTACTTCCCGACTATCGCCGCCGCCGTTGCTGCTGCCGAGCAGAAAGCTACCAAGGACTCACCTTATTATATCTTCATAGAAGCTGGCACCTACAACGAGCACGTGGAGATCAACAAGCCCTACATCCACCTGACCGGCCAGAGCCGCGACCGCGTCATCATCACCGACAATAAGAACAAGGACGACAACGGCAACATCGGCAAGACAGCCACCGTCTACGTCAACGCCAACGACGTGACCCTCGACAACCTGACCATCAGCAACACCTACGGACAGGGCAAGCAGGCACTGGCACTCTACACCCTCGGCGACCGCGTCAGCGTCACCCAGTGCCGCATCAACGGCTGGCAGGACACCTACCGCACGGGCCGCAACGGTCAGCGCCACCTCGTACGCGAGTGTCGCATCAGTGGCACCACCGACTTCATCTACAACGCCGGCGACGTCTTCTTCGACCGCGACACCCTGCAGCTGACCAACTCTACGAACGTCATCGTCGCCCCCACCCACATCAACCCCCAGTGGGGCTACGTCTTCCGCGACGCCTACATCGCCGCCGTGCCCGGCGCTTCTCCGTCGGGAGTCACCACCGACTTGGGCCGTCCCTGGGGCGACACGCCGAAGGCCACGTTCATCGACACGCAGCTGGCCCCCGGCGTCAGCATCACCCCCGCCGGCTGGCGCGACATGGGCGGACTGCCCATCCAGATGGCCGAGTATAACACCCGCGACGCCGCTGGCCAACCCGTGGACCTCAGCCAGCGCAAGACGCAGTTTACCGCCGAGGGCAAGACCGTCACGAGCAAGGCCGTGCTCACCGAAGCCGAAGCCGCCACATACACTATCCAGAACGTGCTCAGCGGCTCGGACCAGTGGCAGGCCGACCTTCAGGGCCGCATCCTCGATGCCCCGGTGCTGACCGTCAACGGGCCGACCCTCAGCTGGACTGACCCGACGAGGCAAGCCGCCTGCTTCCTGCTGACCGTTGACGGGCGGTGTTACATACAGACCGGCAGTTCCATGACATTTGGCGGCGGTCTGGGTCCTGTCATCGTCAGTGTGCAGAGCGTCTCCGAACAGGGTGTGCTGGGCCGCCCGGCAATGGCCGAAGGCATTCAGCCCATAGTCTCCGTCGAGGCCGTCAAGAGCGGCGCGGAAGCCCCGGCCACCTACAGTCTCAGCGGCATCCGCCTGCCCCAGCCCCGACGCGGTATCAACATCAGCAAAGGCAAGAAGTTTATTAACCATTAAGGGAGATAGAAGAAAATGGAAAAGACCATTTTCTATTCCCAGTGATGGCTGAAAGATGATGGCTTATCTAAGCAGCTCAGCCAGCTTATCTAACAGGTCGTTGCCGCGCAGGTTTGTGGCAACGATCTTTCCTTTTTGGTCGATGAGCACGTTGGCAGGGATGGAGCGGACGTTGTAAAGTCTGGCTCCGGCGCAGTCCCAGCCTTTGAGGTCGCTCATCTGCGGCCAGGGCATGTGGAGTTCCTCGATAGCGTTTACCCAGGCATCGCGGTCGTTGTCCAATGAAACGCCGACAACCTCCAAGCCCTTGGCGTGATAGTCGGTGTAGGCCTGGACAACGGTGGGCATCTCAGCACGGCAGGGGCCGCACCACGAGGCCCAGAAGTCGACGAGCGTGTACTTGTTTTTCGCGACGTAGTCGCTCACGCGGAGCGGGGAGCCGAAGGGGGAGGGCAGCTCGATGTCGACGTATTGGCCGGCATCGGCGGCGGGCGCCTCGGCGGTCTTCTGCTCGGTGGCAGGGGCGTTGGTGGATGCTTGGCGGTTGCAGGCGGTGAGGGCTGCGGCAGCGCCGCAGCACAGCAGACAGAGGGTGATGAGGTGTCTTGTCTTCATTGTTTTTGTTCTTTGGTTTCTATAGCAGGTCGAGGCACTTCTCGATGGGAATGCCCCGTTTCTTGTCGTCGAGGTCGCGGTTGCGGTCGATGAGGCGGCTGACCACGTCCATGGCGGTGCGTGTGCACTGCTTGAGCGGTTCGCCCTTCATCAGGTGGCCGATGAGCACCGCCGAGAAGATGTCGCCTGTGCCGTGAATGAGGACGGGAATCTCGTCGTAGTCCAGTCGGAAGTATTCGCCGTCGTAGTGGTTGTAGCCGATGACGGAGCTCTGGCCCTCAACCTTGGCACTCGTGACCAGGGCCGAGCGGCAGCCGATGTCGCGCAGGCGGCTGAGCATCTCACGCGCCTCCTCCCACGTCATGCCTTCCGGCAGGTAGGGCATTGAGGTGAGGTAGCAGGCTTCAGTATAGTTGGGGAACGTTAGGTCAGCCACCGAGACCATCTGGCGCATCAGTTCGACGGAGCGCTGCGTGATGCCGTTGTAGAGCCGCCCGCCGTCGCCCATGATGGGGTCGACGAAGATGGTGGTGCCCTGCCGCGACAGTTCGGTGCAGTAAGTCGACACCAGCACGGCCTGCTCCTCGCTGAACATCAGTCCGGTGCAGACGGCGTCGAACGTGAAGCCGAGGTCGCGCCAGACGGGTAGCACGCCGCGCATGTATTCCGTCGTGTCGAGCACGTTGAAACGGCCGTAGTCGAGCGTGTTCGACACGAGCGACGTCGGCAGGTTGTACGTCGGGTGGCCGAGGTAGGTCAGGATGGGCATCATCGCCACCATGCCCACGTGGCTATAGCCCACGACGTCGTTTATTAGCAGAATCTTCTTCATCGTGGGTGCAAAGGTACGAAAAAAAAGTAGAACGAAAGAATTTCATTCGCGTTTTGTCCAAAACCCGGTGCCTTTTGCTCGTAAACCGCCGCCTCTTGCTCATAAACCGCCGTCTCTTGTTCATAAACCGCCGCCTTTTGCTTAGGTGTAGGTTCAGGTGTCGGTTCCCCCTTCCAGAAGCTGGTCTGGCGCACCTTTTTCTGTGCATTTCCCCTGTTTTTGCTATTATATTGTCTTTCGCACTTTTTATCCTACACTCTCTACACTTCCTACACCTAAGATAATTCAACAGGTGCAGGAAGTGTCGGATAAATCCTGTATTGACTACTATGCACGTGTAAGATTACATTGGGGCTTATAACGCTCATTCTGCGACTTTTTGTGTGAACAACTAAGAAATTGGCGGAAAAGTACTTAATAAACATTAAAAACTAAAGACTTTAGTTGTATCGAACTAAAAGTTTTAGTTACTTTGCAGTCGGATACAGATACAGACGCAAGGAAAATTGTAAATCGAAAATCGTAAATCGTAAATCGAAAATGCTAAAACGACTAACCACCAAAGAACGGGAGATCATGGAGCTGTACTGGCAGCATGGCCCGATGTTCGTCAAGGAACTCTTGGAGTACTACGGCGAGCCGCGGCCCCACTTCAACACGCTGTCGACGACGGTCCGCATCCTGGAGAAGAAGGGATTCCTCGACCATAAGCAGTTTGGTACGTCGTACCAATACTTCCCCACCATCAGCGAGCGCGACTACGGGCGCTCGAGTCTCGGAGGCATCATCAAGAACTACTTCGATGACTCTTACCTGAGTGCCGTCTCCAGTTTCGTGAAGGAGGAGAAGATTTCCGTGGAAGAGTTGAAAGAGTTGATAGAGCAGATAGAGAACAATAGTAAATAGAAATATGGTAGAGTTTCTGATATACGACCTGAAGGTAGCGGTGCTTGTGGCGGTGTTCTATATGTTCTACCGCCTGCTGCTGAGCCGCGAGACGTATCATCGCGTGAACCGCGCGGTGCTGCTGGGAACGGCCATCGCATCATTCATCCTGCCGCTGTGCGTCATCACGCTGCACAAGACGGTGGTGGTGAGCGGTGGCAGCGGGCTGGTCACACTCGACGGCTTGGGTATGGTTGAATTGGCCGAGCCGCAGACGCCCCTCTGGCAGACGATTGCCGTTGTGGTGTTCTTCGCGGGAATGGCTGCCTCGCTGGGCTTCACGCTCTACAACATCTTCCAGGTCTGGCGGCTCATCAGCCACAGCGAGCGCCACCAGCAGTCGGACGGCACCGTCGTCTGTGTTGCCGACCGCGAGGTGTCGCCCTTCAGCTGGATGCACTATATCGTACTCTCACCAAGCGACTATGAGGCCCAGGACGCCTCCGTGCTCGCCCATGAACGGGGCCACATCAGCTTGCACCACTCGCTGGATGTCATCCTCGTTGACGTGCTTACCGCCCTACAATGGTTCAACCCGGCTATGTGGATGCTGCGCCAGGACTTGCGCGCCATCCATGAGTACGAGGCCGACGCGGCGGTACTCTCTCAAGGCATCAATATGCGTCAGTATCAGTATCTGCTTATCCAAAAAGCCGTCGCCGCGTGCGGGTACTCCGTGGCCAACGGTATTACTCACAGTACCCTCAAAAACCGCATACACATGATGCTTACCAATAAGAAAACCAATCGTGCGAGCTGGCTCAAGCTGCTCGCCATGCTGCCCATCGTGGGCACAGCCCTGGCCCTGAACGCCGAGACCGTCAACGACTACGTCTATGAGGACACGCAGGAGCAGCCACAGAAGAAAGTAGTGAAGAAAGGCAAGAAAGCTGCTCAGGTGAAAGTGAACGACAAAACCATCGAGGTGAAAGAGGCAAAGGCCGAAGAAACGCCTCAGGCTGAGAGTGAACCTAAGCTTATCATCGACGGCAAAGTCGCTGCAGAGCCTCAACAGGAGATTATCAAAATGAGTGAGGTCTTGGGCGATCGTGAGCCGCTGCTTGTCATCGACGGCAAGGTGACCAAACCCGAACAGCTGAATGCCATTAACCCAAAGGAGATTGACAACGTGAGTGTTATCAAGAACGAAGACGTGCTGAAGGAGTATGCCAAACACTTCAATGCCGACACGTCGAACGGCATCCTGTTCATCAACACCAAGGAGTACGTGAAGAACGGCAAGAAGGAAATCGTCTCGGTCAACGTGAAAGCCAAGGAGCCAGCGGAGGAAATTGACACCGACAATGATGCTTTCAACGTGGTGGAGCAGATGCCGCAGTTCCCCGGCGGTGAGATTGAGCTGATGAAGTTCCTAAGCGAGAACGTCAAATACCCTGAGGCTGCCGAAGAGACTGGCACACAAGGCCGCGTCATTGTCCAGTTCATCGTCGAGGCCGACGGCTCCATCACCAATGTCAAGGTGGTGAAGAATGTGAGCGACGAGATTGACGCCGAGGCCGTGCGCGTCATCAACGCCATGCCGAAGTGGAAGCCGGGCATGCAGAAGGGACAGCCCGTCCGCGTAAAGTACACCATCCCTGTCACGTTCCGCCTGAGCTGACCCGCTAAACCTTATCCAACGACAATCAACAGTTCGGCCATCAGTACATCGCTGATGGCCAAACTGCTGTTATGGTACGAAAAATTCTCAATTCTCAATGGTCAATTCTCAATTATTTCGTACCTTTGCACCGATGAACGCTATTCAGCAACTGACACAGCAGCGGCTGCTGCTCCAGATGGAGTATCAGACGGAGAAAGAGGCTTACCGCCGCCAGACCGAGGAACGCGGACTGGCGCGGCTGGTGAAGCGCGGCGACGCGTGGTGGCCGGTCAGCATCGGCCGCAGCTACTTCAACTCGCTGAACCAGCTGTGCGTCGAGGTGTTGCGCATGGCCGATCAGGACGTTGAGCACAATTTCGAGTATGGCCGGCCGGTGGTGTTCTTCTCAAGAGAGGAGCTGAAGCACAAGTATTATAACTTTACCGGCACCGTGAGCTATGTCGACGGCGACCGGATGGTGGTCAGCGTGCCCGACACGGCACCCCTCACCGACCTGCAGGCGTCGCCGAATGTCGGCGTGCAGTTGTCGTTCGACGAGACGTCGTACCGCACGATGTTCGACGCCCTCGACCGCGTCATCCGCTCAAAGGGACGCTTAGGCTATCTGCGCGACCTTTTCTACTCGCGGCAGAAGGCCGAGACGTTTTCGTTTGCTCCCATGCACTTCCCTTATTTGAACCAGACGCAGGAGGAAGCGGTGAACAAGGTGCTGCGCGCCAAAGATGTGGCCATCGTCCACGGGCCTCCGGGCACGGGCAAGACGACGACGCTCGTTGAGGCCATCTACGAGACGCTGCGCCGCGAGAACCAGGTGCTGGTGTGCGCGCAGTCGAACATGGCCGTCGACTGGATTTCGGAAAAGCTCGTCGACCGCGGCGTGCCCGTATTAAGAATAGGTAATCCGACGCGTGTCGACGACAAGATGCTCAGCTTCACCTATGAGCGCCGCTTCGAGAGCCATCCCGACTACGAGCTGCTGTGGGCCATCAGGAAGGCCATCCGCGACCTGCGCGCCCATCGTAAGCGTGGAGACGAGAAGTACCACCAGAAGCTGGAGCGCCTGAAGGACCGTGCCACGGAGTTGGAGATACGCATCAACGCCCAGCTCTTCGGCGAGGCACGCGTCATTGCCTCGACGCTTGTGGGCTCCGCCAACCGCCTGTTGGATGGTCAGAAGTTCGGCACCGTCTTCATCGACGAGGCGGCGCAGGCCTTGGAGGCAGCCTCGTGGATTCCCATCCGCCGCTGTACGCGCGTCATCCTGGCCGGCGACCACTGCCAGCTGCCGCCGACGGTGAAGAGCATCGCTGCCCTGAAGGCCGGTCTGGGCAAGACGCTGATGGAGCGCATCGTCGAGCAGAAGCCCGAGGTGGTGACGCTGCTGCGCATGCAGTACCGCATGAACGAGGAAATCATGCGCTTCTCGAGCGACTGGTTCTACGGCAATCAGGTGGAGTCGGCCCCCGAGGTGAAGTACCGCTCGATACTCGACCTCGACGTGCCGATAGAGTGGGTGGAGGCCTCGCCTGACCCCTCCGAGGACGGGGAGAAGGGCTTCGAGCAGTTTGTCGGCGAGTCGTTCGGGCGCATCAATAAGGTTGAGGCCGAGCTAACGCTGCTGACACTGCAAGAATACTTCGACCGCATTGGCAAGACGCGCATCCTGAACGAGCGGCTCGACGTGGGCATCATCTCGCCCTACCGTGCCCAGGTGCAGTACCTCAGGTCGCAGCTGAAGAAGAAGGAGTGGTTCAAGCCCTTCCGCCATCTCATCACGGTGAATACCGTCGACGGTTTTCAGGGTCAGGAGCGCGACATTGTCATCATCTCGCTGGTGCGCTCGAACGACGAGGGGCAGATTGGATTCCTGCGCGACCTGCGCCGCATGAACGTGGCCATTACCCGTGCCCGCATGAAGCTCATCATCCTCGGCGACGTGCTGACGATGACGCGTCACCCCTTCTACCGCAAGCTCTACGAGTACATCGAGGCGCTGAAACAAGGCTGAAAGGCTAAAATATTTCACTTTTCACTTTTCACTTCTCACTTTTTTTCGTACCTTTGCACCCGAAAGAAAGATACTATGGTTGAAATACGCAAGGTTACTACTAAAAGGGAGCTGAAGCAGTTCATACAGTTCTACTACGACCTATACCGCAATTGCGAACAGGCCGTCCCCTATCTGTTTTTCGACGAGATGGCCACACTTCGCCGCGACAAGAACCCGTCGTTTGAGTGCTGTGAGGCCGACTACTTCCTGGCCTACAAGGATGGTCGCGTGGCAGGCCGGGTGGCTGCCATCATCAACCGCCGCGCCAACGAGAAGTGGAAGGTCAACCAGGTGCGCTTCGGCTGGTTCGACTTCATCGACGACACGGAGGTGAGCACGGCGCTGCTGCAGGCCGTCGAACAGTGGGGGCGCGAGCGGGGCATGACCGAGATGGCTGGTCCACTGGGCTTTATCGATACCGACCGCGAAGGCATGCTCGTTGAGGGCTTCGAGGAACTTTCGACCATGTATGTCAACTATAACTATCCCTACTACGCCAGCCATATTGAGCACTACGGCGGCTTTAAGAAAGACAACGACTACGTGGAGTATAAGGTCAGGATACCGCAGGACGAAAACTATAAGTTCCACCGCGTGGCCGAGATGGTGAAGCAGCGCTACGGGCTGAGGGTGCATAAGTTCACCCGCCACGAGTTGGTGAAGGAGGGCTACGGGCGCGAGGTGTTCCACCTGCTGAATGCCACCTACAAGGACTTGTACGGGTTTAGCCAGTTGTCGTCGCAGCAGATAGACAAGCTGGTGAACGACTACATCAAGATTGCCGACCTGAACCTGGTGACGGCCATCATGGATGGCGACCGCATGATAGGCTTCGGCATCACCTTCCCGTCGTTCAGCCGTGCGCTGCAGCATACGCGCGACGGGCGGCTGCTGCCCTTCGGCTGGTGGCATATACTGAATACGCTGAAGAGGCACAAGACCGACACCGTCGACCTGCTGCTGATTGGCGTGCTGCCAGAGTATCGGTCGAAGGGTGCCAATGCGCTGATTTTCGACGACCTTATCCACCAGTTCCAGCGCTACGGCTTCGTCTGGGCCGACGCCATGCCGCAGATGGAGAGCAATGAGGCCGTGCGTGCGCAATGGCAATACTTAGATAGCGAAATCCACCGCCGCCACCGCTGTTTCCGCAAGCAGCTCTAACGCTATGTGGCGCAAGAACCACTTTTTCCAGTCGGCTCCCTTGGCCATGCCAGGGGTGCTGTTCGTTGTGGGCGTCGTCTTGGGCGACTGCATGGGCACTGTCGGCCTGTGGTGGCTGCTGTTGGGCGCGGCTTTGGTGATTGTCGGCATCTGCCGGCGCAAGCCGATGCTGCAGTCAGCAGCTCTGCTGTTGGCTATGGCATCGCTCGGCGGCGTTCGCTCATCGTCGGTGCGCCAGTCGCACGACCGCGTGGCGTGGCCTGACGGCTTTGTCCGCTATGAGGCCGTCGTCGTGTCGGAGGTGACGGAGAAGCCGAAGACGATGGCGGCGGATATCGTCACCGCCCAAGGCGGGAAGAAGCTGAAGTGCTACGTGGCCAAGGACGACCGCAGCCGGCGTCTGAGGATTGGCGACCGCCTGCTGCTGACATCGCGCATAGAGCGGAACGGCGACTGGCGGCGCGGCTCGTTCGACTACCGCCGCTATCAGGAGGTCCACGGCTTTGCTGGGCACACCTATGTCAGGACTGCCGACTGGCAGTTGCTGCCCCGCTCCGATGAGGGGCTGACGTGGCTGCAACGGCTGAGGCTGGCGTTCCTGAACTACCGCCACACGCTGCTGGAGCGCTACCGGCAGATGGGGGCGGGCGACGAGGAGTATGCCGTCGTGGCAGCGATGACGCTGGGCGACAAGTCGGCCATGAGCAGCGAGCTACGCGATGTATATGCCGTCAGCGGTGCCTCCCACGTGCTGGCGCTCAGCGGTCTGCATCTGGGCATTATCTATATGGTGCTGTCGCTGCTGGTTGTGAACCGCCGGTTCCGCCTGCTGTCGCAGGTGCTTGCCGTCGCGGCTATCTGGGCGTTCGCCCTGTTGGTCGGACTGCCGGCCAGTGTGGTGCGCGCCGCACTGATGATCAGTACCTACGCGCTGCTGTCGGCGATTGGCCGCCAGCGGATGTCGGTCAATGCGCTGGCGCTGGCAGCCATTTGTATTCTCATGGTTAGTCCCGATAGCCTCTTCGACGTTGGTTTCCAGATGTCGTTCCTCGCCATGCTGGCCATTCTGGTGCTGCAGCCGCTGTTCGAGCGCGTGGTGCAGCGCGAGTGGCTGCTCGACTGGCCCGTGGTACGCTGGCTCTGGGGACTGACGACGGTTTCCTTGGCAGCGCAGGTGGGCGTGGCACCGCTCGTTGCCTATTACTTCGGCCGCTTTTCCACTTACTTTCTGCTGACCAACTTGATTGTCATCCCGTCAGCCACACTCATCCTCTGTCTCGCCCCGGTGGCGCTGTTACTGCCCGTTGTGGGCACGGTTCTGTTCAGAGTGGTGGGGTGGCTCAACGCCATCCTCTCGTTCATCGCCGAACGCCTGCCCTATGCCAGCATCGAAGGTCTGCGCCCCTCGGTTTTGCAGACGGTGCTCGTCTACGTCATCATTGTTTCCACCTATTTAATTATAATAAGGTATGATAAGTCTGCCTGATCTTCTGCTCCTGTCCGTAGCATTGGCCATGGACTGTTTCACGGTAAGTACGATGAGTGGTGTCATCCTGCGCCGCCCAACCAGTGGCGCCATCCTGCGGATGGCTATGCTCTTTGGGCTGTTTCAGGCCCTTATGCCACTTATTGGGTGGCTTGGTACGGCTCATTTCAGTCATTATTTGGAGGCCGTCGACCATTGGATAGCCTTCGGCCTGCTGGCGTTCATTGGCGGCAAGATGATATGGGAGACGTTCAATGGCGACGAGGAGCACCAGACATTCAACCCCCTGTCGCTGCGCACTCAGTTGCTCCTGGCGGTGGCTACGAGCATCGACGCTTTGGCTGTCGGCATCTCGATGGCCTGTCTGGGCTACGACCGCATCGGGGAGCTGACGGTGCCCCTGCTGCTGATAGGCTCTGTCTCGATGCTGCTCAGTCTGGTGGGTTATTGGCTGGGTGTTCGTTTCGGCCGTGCCATCGCCCAACGGTTCAAGCCGGGTTTGTTGGGCGGTCTGGTTCTGCTGTTTATTGGCATAAAAGTACTGATTTCCCATCTTTTCAGTTAAAAAATATTCATAGACGAGCGTTATTACCATTTTTTTTGTATCTTTGCCAACGGTTTAACAATTAAATTGTAGTAATATGAAAAAAGTAAATGTAAAGGTTGCTGCCTTCATGATGGCAGGCGCAATGTTGTGCAGTTCGTGCTTTGTCGGTAAGTTCGCCCTCTTCAACAGCTATGCCAAGTGGCAAACCAACATGACAAGCAGTAAGTTCTTAAATGCTATCGTGGGCTTCATCATTGGCCCGATTGTCGGCAGCGTTTGTCTGTTCGTTGACTCGCTCGTGCTCAACACCATTGAATTCTGGAGCGGTTCTAATCCCATGCATGCCAACATCGGCAAAACTCAGCAGGTGATGGGCAGCGACGGCCGTTACTATGCTGTGACCACCTTGGAGAACGGCTATGAGATTAAGGCTCCTACGGGTGAGATGAGCTATTTCAACTACGACAAGAAGAAGGATTCCTGGTCGCTGACACAGAACGGTCAGACCCGCGAGCTGTTCCGCTTCAATCAGGATGGAACCATCACAACTGTATTGCCTGAGGGCGAGCAGCTGACCGTTACTCCCAATGAGAATGGCCTCTACCAAGTGCGTATGGCCATGGGCGACGGCAATTTCTTCGCTATGCGCTAAACAGCGACACGCCACCTCGCATGATGCCTCAGGGTACAGGGTCGTAGCCTGAGCCTCCCCAAGGATGGCAGCGCAGGATGCGGCGTATGGCGAGGTAAAGACCCTTCACGGGACCGTGCTTCAGAATTGCCTGACGGGCATATTCTGAGCACGTCGGCGTGAAGCGGCAAGAGGGCGGTGTATAGGGACTGATGCAAGTCTGGTAGAAACGGATGGGCAGCACCAGCAACCACGACAGGAGGCGTGCTATCTGTTTCATACTGTCTCTGCAATACGGCCGACCAGTCTCTCTACTTGTCGGGCAACCGTCTCTGAGGTTGCCTGTCGGTCGGAAATCCAAATAAAAGCTATCAGCAGCGTCTCGTCGTCGGCAATGGCGTCGAAAAGGGGTTGCTTTGTGTGGCGGTAGGCTTCGCGCACCTGCCGCTTGATGCGGTTGCGGTCGACAGCGTGCTTGAAGCGCTTCTTGGAAACACTGATAAGTATCTGTACGGGAACGTTGGTCTGACTGCGCGGCACCTTCCTGAAAACGGCTCTCAGCGGAAATGCAGACATGGCCGTACTGCCGCTGCCGAAGAGCGTCTCTATCAGTCGGGTGCTGACAATGTGCTCGCGTTTCTTAAACTGGGCGTTCAATGTTGGTGACGTTCTGGCGTTCAGTCGTCAAGCATAATAAGATAGTGCTGCAGCGCACCGGTCATAGAGGGATACTTCTCGTTAGGAGCTTCAATATCCAGTCGGAGTCCGGCTTCCTTGGCGGCCTTGGCCGTAGAGGGACCAAAGGTGGCAATGGCAATATCGCCCTGCTTGAAGTCGGGGAAGTTCTTGGTCAAGGCCTCGATGCCTGAAGGGCTGAAGAAAATCAGCATGTCGTAATCGAAGTTCTTAACCTCCTCGGGGGTGAAGTCGTTGCTGACGGTCTTATACATGACAACCTCCTTATGGTTCAGCTTCTTCGAGTCAAGAAGCTGGGTAAGCGAGTCGTTGTGGACATCGCTCATGGGAACGAGGTACTTCTCGGTCTTGTGCTTAATCATGGTTGGCAGCAGGTCGTCTACGCGGCCGGTAGTACCGAAGAAGACCTTGCGCTTTCTGTACTGCACATATTTCTGAATATACAGGGCGATGGTCTCCGTGACACAGAAGTATTTCATGTCCTCAGGAATATTGACGCGCAGTTCCTTGGCCAGGGTAAAGAAATGATCAATAGCGTGACGCGATGTGAAAACAATGGCAGTATAGTCGAGAATGCTTACCTTCTGCGTACGAAATTCCTTGGCTGACATGCCTTCCACCTTAATAAATGGGCGGAAAATCAATTCTACGTCGAACTTGCTGGCAATGTCGTAATAAGGCGACTTCTCACTTGCGGGTTTTGGCTGTGAAACCAGAATCTTCTTAATCATTTCGCTTTGTGTCCTAAAAATTTACTTTTAATTGGTCGGTAATCAATACCAAAATGCCGGCGAGCGACAATAGAGGTATGATTTCGAGGGCACAAAGGTACAAAATTATTTGCAGAAAATCACTAATTTGCCGGAAAAAGATAACTCGGCACTTGTAAATTGTCAATATTTTGGTTAAAATAAGGACGAAAATAAAATAATATACGACATTTTGCATCGGAAGGTTGAAGTACACTTGCAAAATGACTGCGGGGAAAAGAGCAATGCCTTCGAGGGCTGTTATGAACGTCAGCGTCCACGTCCATTGTTTACTTTTTTTACTTCTGAAGAAGATGAGGTTCACCACTTTGTAGATGATAATCTTGAAGATGAAGTAGGCAATGAACACACCGAAGAAAATTCCAATGAGTTCATAGGGGGCATCAAGCACAAAGGTGTCAGCAACATAGTGGGTGATATAGAAATAATAAGTGATGGCCAGCAGCAGACAGGTTTGTATGCTGAGGAAAATATGAAATGGGAACTTCTCGCTTGACGCGCTTGAAGATGTTTTGTCGGTCCGTGGTATGTAGAAAAAGTCCTTCAGCTGGTGGAGAATGGCTTGGCGCGAGTAGGCAAAGGCCGTAACGGCCAGCACAAAGCAGAAGAGGAGCATGCACGCAATGGCATCGTCGCCGCGAACTGTGTAGGGCACAGGGTCGCCGGCGATGCCCGGGCGTCCGCCGGTCAGCTCGGGGTGGAGCAGTGAGTCGTTGGCGAAGAATGACTCGCGGTAGTATTGGGGCAGGCTGACGTCCTTCAGCGAGCGTCCTGCGTCGTGACCGGGCAGGTGGAGGGTATCGGGGCGGTCGCTGTAGTGTATCTTGCCTGGCTTGAACCATGCCTGAATGGCAGAGTCCTGCTGGGCGGGCGTAGCGTCCTTAGGCAGCATCCGCAGCACCTGGTAGGGAGTCTGCGGACGTGCCGTTTTGTGTACGACAGTATCGGCAACGCCCGCCGACACCGTGTGTTCGCTTACTATGGAATCTTGCTGTAGAAACATTTACAGGCCAAACTCCCGTTTGATGTCATCGACGCGGTCGAGCTTCTCCCAGGTAAAGAGTTCCACATCAATCTCACAGGTTTCGTGATAGTTGCTGGTGAACTTCTTCCTGATGGTTTCGTTCTTGCGGCCCATGTGGCCGTAGGCAGCGGTTTCCAGATACATCGGCTGGCGAAGCTTCAGTGAGCGTTCAATGGCCTTGGGGCGCAGGTCGAACAGCTGCTCAATCTTCTTGGCAATCTCGCCATCGGTCATCTGCACCCGCGAGCGTCCGTAGGTGTTGACGTAGATGTTCATGGGCTTGGCTACGCCGATGGCGTAGCTGATCTGCACCAGAATCTCGTCGCTGACGCCGGCAGCCACCAAGTTCTTGGCGATGTGGCGGGCTGCGTAGGCTGCAGAGCGGTCGACCTTCGAGGAGTCCTTGCCCGAGAAGGCACCGCCGCCGTGGGCGCCCTTGCCGCCATAGGTATCGACAATAATCTTGCGGCCCGTCAGACCGGTGTCACCGTGGGGACCGCCGATGACGAACTTGCCCGTCGGATTGACGAAGAGCTTGATGCCTGGGGCGTTGAGATTCTCTTCCGTAGGGTTGACGTTGTAGATGTCAGAGTCGAAGAGGTCGAGCACTTTCTGCGAGTGTATCTGCTGCTTCACCCTTGGGATGAGGATGTTGATGACGTCATCCTTGATGCGGGCCAGCATTGCCTCGTCCTCATCGAACTCGTCGTGCTGTGTCGAGACCACGATGGTGTCGATGCGCTCGGGGATGCCTTCGTCCGAGTACTGCACCGTTACCTGGCTCTTGGCGTCGGGGCGCAGGTAGGTCATCACCTTGCCCTCCTTGCGGATGTCGGCGAGGGTGCGCATGATGAGGTGGGCCAAGTCGAGCGTGACGGGCATGTAGTTTTCCGTCTCGTTGGTGGCGTAGCCGAACATCATGCCTTGGTCGCCAGCGCCCTGCTCTTCTTCTTCCTCGCGGTCAACGCCTCGGTTGATGTCCTGGCTCTGCTCGTGGATGGCGCTGAGTATGCCGCACGAGTTGCCGTCGAATTGGTATTCAGCCTTTGTATAGCCAATCTTATTGATGGTTTTGCGTGCTATGGTCTGCAGATCGATGTATACATCGCTGCTGACTTCACCCATGAGAACCACCTGACCGGTCGTGACAAACGACTCGCAGGCCACGCGGGCCTTCGAGTCGTATGCCAGGAACTGGTCGAGAATGGCGTCACTTATCTGGTCGGCCACCTTGTCGGGATGGCCCTCCGAAACAGATTCCGATGAAAATAAATATGACATTCCCTTTTTTCGTTTTTTTACTTTTTTACCTTATTTATTCTGCCGGCAACATGACGACCTCGGCCTCGTTGCCCGACTTCAGCACCTCGGCCACGAAGGCACAGATGCTCTGGGGCGTAAGGGCCTGGATGGTCTTCTCGCAGTCAGTATGCAGGTCGAGGTTCCACTTGCGCCATGCATCGATACGGCCGGCCCAGTAGCCGTTGTTCTTCTGCGCGTCGCCGAGATTCTTCAGCATATACTCCTTCACCTTCGTCACCATATCGGCATCACATTTGCCAGCAGCCATGTCCATGACGGCGCGGCGCATGATGCTCAGGGCAACGTCGGCCTTCTCGGGCTTCATCGGGCAGACGGCGAAGATGCTGGCCTCGTCGCCAAAGTCGTCGCGGCTGATATCAGCCTGAGCCTGTACGGTGTAGGCGGCGCTGGCCTCCTCGCGGATTTCCTTCAGATAAACCATCTGCAGCACCTGTCCTGCAGCCTGCGAGCGTACGATGTTCTCAAGTGTGTAAGGTATCTTCTCGGAATACCAGTGCATGACGGCCATGGCTTTCGGCGTCTCAGCCTTGTGCTTGAAGTTGTTCACCACCTTGCCTGTGTAGTCAGTCGAAACGTCCTTGCCCTTCACAATGTTCTTCTGTGAGGGCAGCGAGCCGAGGTACTGCTCAACGAGCGGGCGGATCTTTGCCTCGTCGTAGTTACCGATGATGGTGAAGGTGAAGGCAGCGGCGTTTGCCGTGCGCTCCTTGGCCATTTGGAGGATGCGGTCGTAGCTGACGTCCTTCAGGTCTTCAACGTCAAGGTTCTTGAAGCGGGGGTTGTGCTTGGTCAGCGTCAGGCTCAGCGAGTCGCTGAACACGGCCTCGGGCTGCAGCAGACGGTTCTTGAGCTGCAGTTCGGTAGTCTTCATCATCTGGTCGTACGACTGCTCGTCTTTCTTGATGTTGCTGGTCATGTAGAGGTAGACGAGCTGCATCATCGTCTCAACATCGGTGGGAGTCGACGAGCCGTTGACGTTGGTGCGCTGGGTACTCATCGAGAGCGTGGCACCGGCAATCTTTCCGGCCAGGGCCTTGGTCAGCTCGGTGTGCGAGAAGGCACCCAGTCCGCTGGCCTCGACAGCATCGTTAAACAGGGCGATGTTGGCGCGCTCCTTGACATCGTAGAGTGCCGAGCCGCCCCAGCCCTCACCCGTCAGCAGCACCTGGTCCTTCTTCAGGTCGGTCTGCTTCAGAATGACCTTTACGCCGTTCTGCAGCGTCAGTTCCGTATAGCCGAACTTATCGTTCTTCACCTCCTTGGTAATCTTGCCCGGCTTGGGCAGGGTGGTCATCAGGGGCTCGTCCTTCACGTTGTCGACCCAGGCCGTCAGCTGCTGGGCGCGGGCGTCGCGGATGGCGCCAAGCAGTCCAGCCTCAGTGGGGTAAGTGGCCCCGTCCTTCTCCTGGTTGAAGTTCAGCACCACGAGGTTCGAGTCGCTCTTCGGCATGAGCTGGGCCATCACGGCGTTGATGGCATCGATGGGAATGGCAGGCACCAACTGCTTCATCAGCTGATAGTAGTCGTCGATAGATGGAATCGGCTCGTTGTTAAGGAAGTGCTGCACGTACTGGTTGACAAACTGCGAGTTGTAGCGCTTGTCCTTGTTCGAGTACTGCTTGTCGAGCGCGCTCAGCGTGTTGGCCTTCGAGCGGCCGTACTCCGTAGCGGTGAAACCGAACTCTGCGGCGCGGCGGGCTTCGGCAACGACGGTCTTCACGGCCTCGTTCATCTTGCCATCCTTAGGCACGATGCCCAGATCGAAGGCGTCCTTGGGCTTCGACAGCACGTAGGTGCCGTCGCTGGCCGACGCCTGCAGGAAGGGGCAGTCGGGTTTCTCGGCCAGTTCGCCGAGTCGGCTGTTCAGCATGCCGACAGCCACGTTCTTCATGTAGTTGGCCACGAGATATTCCAGCGAGCCCTTCACCGAGTCGGGGATGGCCTCATGCTTGAACATTACCTCGGCCATGTCGATGCGCTGCTCCTTGTCCTTGTCGATGATGACGATAGGCTCGGCATTGTCGGGCACGTCCACCAGCTCCAGCTTGGCAGCATCGGCACCGGGCTTGGCAATCTGCGAGAACATCGTCTTGATTTTCTGCTCCACCTTGTCGACGTCGACGTCACCGACCACGATGATGCCCTGGTTGTCGGGGCGGTACCACTTCTCGTAATATTTCTGCAGGAAGGGGCGCTCGAAGTTGTCGATAATCTCCATCAGACCGATAGGCATACGATGGCCGTACTTCGAACCGGGATAGAGCTTGGGCAGGTCGCGTTCCAGCATACGCATCTGGGCCGACGTGCGCAGTCGCCACTCCTCATGGATGACGCCGCGCTCTTTCTCAATCTCCTCCTGTTCCAGG
Organism: uncultured Prevotellaceae bacterium; assembly: GCA_946184965.1. Taxonomy (GTDB): domain Bacteria; phylum Bacteroidota; class Bacteroidia; order Bacteroidales; family Bacteroidaceae; genus Prevotella. The sequence continues at coordinate 24,492 of CAMHHO010000002.1, forward strand.
AGCAGGCCGTCGGCCCAGTCCCAGAGTATCATCAAGCATGAGTCGACGATGCCTTCGCGCGTCGTGGGTACATTACTTATATTGTAGACAGTCTGGTCAATCGAGGTGTAGGCGTTCAGGTCGGTGCCGAACTTCACGCCGATGCTTTCACACCAGCGCAGCAGTTCGTTGCCCTTGAAGTGCTTCGAGCCGTTGAAGGCCATGTGCTCGAGAAAGTGTGCCAGACCGCGCTGCGTGTCGTCCTCCTGAATGGAGCCCACCTTCTGGGCGATGTAGAATTCTGCCCGCTTCTCCGGCCACTCGTTGTGGCGGATGTAGTAGGTCAGTCCGTTGTCGAGTTTGCCGATACGCACGTCGGGGTCAACGGGGATGGGCGGCATCTGCATCTGTTGCTGCTGTGCAGCTGCCGTTGTGAAGCTGGCCACAGCCAGCACGAACATTGCTAAAAGTTTCTTTGTCTTCATAATGGTTATTGCTTGAAATTTGGGTGCAAAATTACTGCTTTTTTATGGATTAGACGCAGAAAATGCGGAAAAACTACACCGATAGTGACATATTTTGTTTTATGTTGGGCAAAAGATTTTGCACGTTCAATTATTTGTTGTACCTTTGCACCCGCAATTCAAGGGGTGCCCACGGTCGTGGGCTGAGATGATACCCTCAAACCTGATCCGGATAATGCCGGCGTAGGGATGAAAAGTATTGGTCTGTTCCCCCTTTACATTATTATTAATTAAAGGTACAACAAGAAGAATGAAAAAGATTGTTTTGACGGTCGTAGGCGCAACAGTGGCTATGGCGGTGAGTTCACAGCAGTGGCACTACGACTCAACGAAAGTGGAGAAACTCTCAGAGGTAGTGGTTAAAGGTGTGAGAGCGCAGAAGAATGCGCCGTATGCCATCAGCAACCTCAGGAAGAAGGAACTGAACGATTTCTCGAAGACGGGCCGCGAACTGCCGTTCCTCTTTGCGCAGACGCCGGGCGTGGTGGCCTGGAGCGAGAATGGCATGGGTACGGGAACGACCTATATGCGCATACGTGGTGCCGCCGACTCGCGCATCAATGTGACATTAGATGGTGTGCCCCTCAACTCGCCTGAGGATCAGTGCGTGTTCTGGGCCAATATGAACAGCTACGGCTCGCTGCTGGGCAGCGTGCAGATTCAGCGCGGTGTGGGTACGTCGACCAACGGCGACGGCGCCTTTGGCGGCACGGTGGCCCTGCAGATGGCCATTCCCCAGCAGAAGCCGGGTCTTGAACTCAGCGCCAGCTATGGCTCCTATAACACGTGGAATGCCGGCTTGAACTTTTCCACAGGCTTGCTATGGAATCACCTCATCTTCGACGGTGCCTACCACGAGACCAACACCGACGGCTTTATCCATGGCACTGCCGGGCGTTCTGGCTCTTACTACGGTGGGCTGACTTGGCTGGGCGACAACATTGTTGTCGCATACAAGAACATCGGCAATTTCGAGAAGACCGGCCAGGCGTGGAACGGCGTGACAGCCGGCGATAACGACCTGAGTCTGATGGACGGCACTTACGGCGCTCAGTCCGGCATCAAGACCTACAAGGACATGTATGAGCGCGGACTGGGTCGCTACAACTCGCTTTACGAGGCCCTGCGCTATGGTGACGACGGCAGTTTCGCCCGCGACGCCGATGGCAACTACCAGACCGACCGCTACACGATGAGCGACGGCAGCTACTGGCCGAAGACCACCGACAACTTCTGGCAGAACCACAACCTGCTGTCGCTGAGCTGGAAGTCGGGGCAGCACTGGACGGGAACGGCTACGGCCCACTACACCTACGGCTACGGCTACTACCGCGAGTTCCGGCCCAGCAACAAACTGTCGAAGTTCGGTCTCGTGATGGCCGATGGCGAGGGTAATAACATCAAGCGTACCGACTTTGTGCGCAAGAAGGGTCTGTCGCAGAACACCTACGGTTTTCTGGGCAACCTGAACTACAGCGACGGCCGTTGGGATGTCATCGGTGGCATGTCCTTGCAGGAGTTCGAGGGTAGCCACTTTGGCTATGTCACCTACGCTGCCAACCCTGTGGTGGCCCGTTTCATCGATATGTACGACAATCAGTACAAGTATTACGACAGCGACGCCCGCAAGCTCGACGGCAATGTATTCCTGAAGGCAGCCTATCACCTGAGCGAGCAGTGGGACGTCTTTGCCGACCTGCAGTACCGCCATGTCAGCTACGAAACCAACGGTATCAACGACAAGTTCTACGATGACGAGTCGGGCTACTACAACCAGCGCCTCGACATTGACAAGAAGTACGACTTCCTCAACCCGAAGGCCGGCTTCTCGTGGAGCCTCGGCGGTCACCGCGTCTACGGCTCTGTCGCCATGAGCCACCGCGAGCCCGAGCGCAACAACTTCACCGACAACGGCTCCTATCCGGCACCCAAGGCCGAGCAGCTGCTTGACTACGAAGCCGGCTACACCTTCAACAACGACCTCTTTCGCGCGGGCGTGAACCTTTATTATATGGACTACAAGGACCAGTTCGTGCAGACAGGCGAGCTCTCCGACATCGGTGAGAACCTGACCACGAACATCAAGGACTCCTACCGTATGGGCATCGAACTGCAGGCAGGTATCGACCCCACCCCGTGGCTCACCATCGAGGGCAACGCCGCCCTGAGCAAGAACAAGATCAAGGATTTCGACGAGGTGGTCGAGGACTGGGACAACGGCTCGCAGACCATCCACTACGACAACTCCACGCTGGCCTTCTCGCCTTCGGCCATCCTCAACGGCTTTGTCAACCTGCACTACCGTGGGGCACAGCTGACGTGGCACACCAACTTCGTCTCGCGCCAGTATCTTGACAACAGCGAGAACGCCGACCGCTCACTGCCCTGCTACTCGGTGTCGAACGCCTCGCTGAGCTACACCCTGAAGCCCAAGAAGGTGCTGAAGGAGGCCATCCTTGGCTTGAACTTCAACAACATCTTCAGTCGCCGCTATGCCGCCAGCGGCTGGGTCTACTCCGCCATCTGCGACAGCTACGGCCATTCCAACGACAACCGCTACTACCAGATAGGTTTCATCCCCATGTCGGGATTCACCATGATGGGCAATGTTACCTTACGCTTCTAAAAGATGACAGATTTCCTGACTGCCCATTGGCTCGACATCACGACCACCGTCCTCGGACTGGCCTACATTCTCCTGGAGTACAAGGCCAGCCTGTGGATGTGGGCGGTCGGCTTTGCGATGCAGGCCCTCGGCATCGTGCTCTACTACCAGAAGGGACTCTATGCCGACTGCGGCATGGAGTTCTACTATCTGGCGATGACCATGTATGGGTGGTGGAGGTGGACTCGTCCCAAGACCAAGACCCACTCCCAACCCCTCCCTGTGAGGGAGGGGAGTGATTACTCTCAAGGCGAAAATACGGCAATGGATATTACTCACCTCCCTTTTAGGGAGGGGCTGGGGGTGGGGCTCTTGGCTCTCTTCCTGTGGGCCGTCATCTACTGGCTGCTCGTCACGTTCACCAACTCCAACGTGCCGTTGGCCGATAGTTTTACCACTGCCCTCAGTATTGTGGGCATCTGGGCGTTGGCTCACAAGTACTTAGAGCAGTGGTTCATCTGGATAGCTGTCGACGTGGTCACGTCGGTGCTGTATTTCTATAAGGATATTCCGTTCAAGGCGTCACTCTATGCCCTTTACGTCGTCATTGCCATCTTCGGCTATCTGAAGTGGCGGCGGCTCATCCGCAGTGGAAGTACTCGGTGACGAGTTTCTGTATCTCTTCCTGATAGTTCTCAATGTTCTTGCGCAGCGAGGCGTCGTCGAAGGCGCGCAGCTCGGCAATGATGCCGTCGATCATGGCGGGCGAGAATACGTTGTGCTCCTCAAACACCTTGCGCTGGCGCTCCAGACAGTCGGCTGAGGCTACACACGAGTCGGGCAGCTGGGCCAGTGTGGCCAGGCGGTCGGCGTTCTCGGCGGCGTGGATGTTCACGTTGACGTAGGTCTTCTCGGCCAACTCCAAGGCGTTCTCCATCTCGAAACCGTGGCGGCAGGCTACGCAGAGGCCGGCCAGCAGCTGGTAGAGGTCGGCTGAGCCGTCGGGCGAGCGCATCTCGACCGTCTGCTTGATGCTCGTGTCATAGTTGGCCTGCGGTTCCAGGGGATTGGCGGCGTGGCACATGTCGACGTCGGCAGCCCAACCGAGAGGCACGCGCACGAGCACCGAGCGGTTGCGGTCGCCCCAACAGACGTTTGTCGGCGCCTCCTGGTGAGGCACAAGGCGGAAGTACGAGGTGGGGTTCTTGTTGCCGAAGGCCGTAATTGCCGGTGCGAGGTCCATCATACCGGCAATCATCTTGCGGGCACTCTCGCTGAGGACGCCGTCGGCGAGCATCTGGTTGCGGCCGTCCTTCATCATGCGCATGTGGATATGCAGTCCCGAGCCGGCCTTGCCGGTAGTAATCTTCGGTGCGAAGGTGACGTCGTAGCCCATCTGGTAGCCGAGGTTGCGGATAATCCACTTGGCCAGCATCAGCTGGTCGGCGGCCTGCTCCACGGGGACGGGCAGGAACTCAATTTCGTTCTGCTCATAGTTCTTGCCGTTGAGCGAGAAGTTGCCCACCTCCGAGTGACCGTACTTGATTTGTCCACCGGCCTGGGCGATGAACTGCATGCACTGCGTGCGGAACTCGTTGGCCTTGGCGTAGGGAGCCGACTCATGGTAGCCGCGCTGGTCGCGGGCAGGGAACACGCCCTCGTCGTCCGAGATGACGTAGTACTCCAGCTCGCCCATGGCCTGGAACTCCATACCCGTCACGTCGCGGAAAGCCTCGGCGGCCTTGTGCAGCGTGTGTTCGGGCGACGACTCCAAGGGGTTGCCGTCCTTGTCGAAGAACGAGCAGAGCATCGTCAGCGTCGGAATCTCGGCAAAGGGGTCGAGGAAGGCGGTGCGGAAACGGGGCAGCACGTAGAGGTCGCTCGAGCCGGCCTGGATGAACGAGAAGAGGCTGGAGCCGTCAACGCGCTCGCCGCAGGTGAGGATGGTGTCAAGGTAGGCGAGGTCGTTGATGACGAAGTTCAGCGTCTTCAACTTGCCGTCGCCGCCTGGGTACATGAAGTTCACCATGCGGATGTCGTTCTTGACGATGTAGTCGATGATGTCGGCCTTGGTAAACTCTGCCGACGGTTTTTGCAACGCCGCCACGATGGGGTTGGCGTTAAAGGATAATAGCTGGTTGTTCATTGCTGGATAGGTTAATAATGAATGTGTGCGCAAAGTTACGACATTTTTTCCAAACAGACGAAAGAAATAGGGAAAAACTGTGCCGTCTCTGATTTTTATTTCGTAACTTTGCACCCACTAAGGCAAATAATAACGTATGAGAAAAGTAATAGGAATAGGCGAGACCGTGCTCGACATCATCTTCCGCGACGAGCAGCCTATACAGGCCGTGCCAGGCGGTTCGGCCTTCAACTCTGTCATTTCGCTGGGGCGCGCCGGCATCAGTACGATGTTTATCAGCGAGGCCGGCAACGACCGCGTGGGCCGGCGGGTCATCCGCTACCTTGAGGAAAACGGCGTCGATGCCTCCAACGTCTGTGTCTACCCCGACTCCAAGTCGCCCGTGTCGCTGGCATTCCTCGACGAGCAGAACAATGCCGACTACATCTTCTACAAAGACCATCCCCATGACCAGCTCGACTTCGTCAACCCCGAGGTCAATGAGAACGACGTCGTGCTCTATGGCTCGTTCTTCGCCATCAATCCTGTGGTGCGCCCGCAGGTCCACGGCTTCCTGGAGTACGCCCGTCAGCGCGGGGCCATCCTCTACTACGACGTCAACTACCGTGCGTCGCATAAGAGCGACTTGGTCAAGGTAACGTCGAACCTGCTCGAGAACTTCGAGCTGGCCGACATCGTGCGCGGCTCCGACGAGGACTTCCAGGTGATGTACAACAAGAACGATGCCGACAGCGTCTACCGCTCCGAGATTTCGTTCTACACCAAGAAGTTCATCTACACCCGTGGTGCCCAGCCCGTCGAGGTGAGGGCCGAGCAGGGCTTCAGCAAGCAGTACCCCGTGCCGCCTACTGAGACCGTCAGCACCATCGGTGCCGGCGACAACTTCAACGCCGGCTTCGTCTACGGCCTCATCCGCTACGGCATCACCCGCGACGATATCGAGCGTGGGTTCACCGAGCAGCAGTGGGACCAGATCATGGCCTGCGCCCAGGCCTTCTCGGCCAACTGCTGCCAGACGCTGAACAACAGCATCGATGCCGACTTCGCCGCCAAGATGCGCCTCCCCCAATAACCCCACATTGCCCATCCAGCCCATAAATAACCCCAACAATATGAAAGAAATCACCAGCAAAATCTACTATGTCGGCGTCAACGACCGCAACAAGACGCTCTTCGAGGGCCTCTGGCCCCTCCCCAACGGCGTGAGCTATAACGCCTACCTCATTGACGACGAGAAAGTCTGCCTCATCGACACCGTCGAGGTCGACTTCTTCATGCCCTTCCTTGAGAACATCCGCGAGGTCATCGGCGACCGTCCCATCGACTACGTCGTCGTCAACCACATGGAGCCCGACCACAGCGGCTCGCTGGCCCTGCTGCGCCAGTTCTATCCCAACATCGAGATTATCGGCAACAAGAAGACCTTCGACATGATGGCCGGCTTCTACCGTCTGACCACCGGCCTCCACGAGGTGAAGAACGGCGACACCCTCGCCCTCGGCGCCCACCAGCTCCAGTTCGTCCTCACCCCGATGGTCCACTGGCCCGAGACGATGATGACCCTCGCCACCGTCCCGTCTGTTGCTGTATTACAGCAACAAACAGTACTCTTCTCCGGCGACGCCTTCGGCTGCTTCGGCGCCCTCAACGGCGCCTACGTCGACGAGCAGATGAACTGCGACACCTTCTGGCTCGAGATGACGCGCTACTACTCCAACATCGTCGGCAAGTACGGCACGCCCGTGCAGATGGCCCTCAAGAAGCTCGCCGGCGTCAAGGTCGACTATATCTGCGCAACCCACGGCCCCGTCTGGCACGAGTATGCCGGGAAGGTCATCGGCATCTACGACCGTCTCTCGCGCTATGAGGCCGAGCCGGGCCTCGTCATCTGCTACGGCACGATGTACGGCAACACCGAGCGCGCCGCCGAGGTCATTGCCCGCGCCGCCGCCCAGGCCGGTCTGAAGAACATCGTGATGTATAACGTCTCGAAGACCCACCACTCGTATATCATCCGCGACCTGTTCCGCTACCGTGGACTCATCGTCGGCGCCCCCACCTACAATACCGGCCTGTACCACGAGATGAACGTCTTGCTCGACGAACTGTCGCAGAAGGACATCAAGGGCCGCCTCTTCGGCTGGTTCGGCTCGTTCAGCTGGGCCTCGAAGGCCGTGAGCGAAATTTCCCGATGGAATGAGGAAAAATTGAAGTACGAGCCCGTCGGCGAACCTGTCGAAATCAAGCAGGCCCTCAATGCCGACACCCTCGCCCGGTGCGAAGCCCTCGGGCGCGCCATGGCCGAGCGGCTGCTGGCTGAGTAACGCTCTCTTATGCTACTGAAAGGTCAAGCAGCCCGCCTGCTGGCAATCGTGCTCTGCATACTCCCTCTTAACGTCACTGCCCAGACCGACGACGACCTCATCGTCATCAGTCAAGGCAGTGACGATTATGTGTTCCAGCTTGCCGACGACGGACAGCTTGAGGTCAAGAACCGTCAGACTGCCACCTACACGGCCGAGCGGATGGGCGGGGTGGTGCAGCCCTTCGTTCTCTATGGTGGCTCGGTCAGCATCGACCGCGCCTCGGCCACCGGCTTCTCCACCGCCCAGTACAAAAGCGTGAGCCCGGAGAACATCTTCTTCGACGACTCGAAGGTGTGCTACTTCACCCTCGACCTATCCCGCAAGGGGAAGTCGGCGACGGCCCGCTTCGAGCGCACCTTCCACGATGCCCGTCAGCTGACGCAGATCTACTTGGACGACACCTACTTCGTGCGCCACAAGACGGTGTCGCTGACACTGCCCGACGGCTACCGCATCGTGGAACGGCGGCTGACGCCCAACATCAGCCGCCGCACGACCACCGACAAGCAGGGCCGGCCGACCATCGTCTACACCGTCACCGACCAGCCCGCCTTGAAGAGCGAGCCGCTGATGCCGCATGCCCCGACCTTGCGCCCGACGCTGTTTGTCGTCGGGGCGTTCAAGGACGCCACCGACCTCTACCGCTGGGGCCACGCCCAGACGCTGGTGGACTGCAGTCTGCCTCAGCGCGACTCAATCATAGCCGCTGCTACCGCCGGCTGCAGAACCGACGCCGGGCGCATAGCGGCCTCGCTGGCCTGGGTACAGCAGAACATCAGGTACGTGGCCTACGAGGCCGGAACGGCAGCCTTCACGCCCGACCGTCCCGCCGAGGTGGTGCGCAAGCGCTACGGCGACTGCAAGGGCATGGCACTGCTGCTGAAGACGCTGCTCAAGGCGCAGGGGTTTGATGCACGGTTGGCCGACATCGGTGCCGGTGACCACATTGACTGGACTGCTGACGAGATTCCTACCCCGGCGGCCTACAACCATGTTATCTGCGTCCTTTTCCATCAGGCCGACACGCTCTTCCTCGATGCCACCGCCAGGTATGCGCCCTTCGGCTTCATACCCAATAGTCTGCAGGGCCGGCAGGCCTGTGTCGAGGACGGCGACAACTGCCTGATGCTCACCGTGCCCGTACTGCCGCCCGCCGCCTCGGCCGACAGCCTGCACTACGACGCCCGTCTGACTGGCACCGCGCTGCACATCAAGGCCGACGCTGAGTGGCGGGGCGATTTGAAATCGCTTATGGCTGAAGGCTATCATGCCAGAAGGGCCGACGAGCGCAGACGGTATGCCGGAAGGCTGCTCAATGCCGCCGACGGGCACCGGACGGTGAGCGACAGTCAGTGGACGTGGGGCGACACGCTGCGCCTGACGGGCACGCTGGCCGACCGACAGGCCGTGACCGCAAGCGGGCAGGACCTGTACGTCGAGCTGGATCCCCACAACGATATGATGGCCACGCCCATCGACACCCTCAAACGCCAGAACGACGTGGAGTTGCCTTTCCGCTTCCGCACGGTCAGGGAGGTGGTACTCACCGTGCCTGACACGCTGGCCGTGAAGTGGCTGCCCGAGGGCTGCCGCATCGAGACACCCGTGGGCGTGCTGTCGTGTACGTTCCGGGCCGATGGCCGACGGGTCGTCTTCCGCAAGGTGATGGAAGTCTCACGGCGCAGGCTCCGCCGCGACCAGCTGCCCCAGTGGAACGAGGCGCTGAAGCGCTGGAACGATGCCTGCAACGAACAATTGGTACTAACAACAAAAGGATAACACACACATGAAACGCTACATCTTGACACTGGCGACACTGGCAGCGCTGTGGTGCACAGCCGCTGCCGACGACCGCGACAACTACCGGCAGTGGGCCGAGCAGGTCAGGCGCGAGATCTGGGCCAAGCCGCTGCCCGCCTTCAGCCAGAAGGCCTGCCCCGAGGCTTACCGACAGCACTCCGTCGTCACGCTCGCTGCCTACGAAGAACTCATCGTCGACCAGCACCTCAAGGCCGACATCGCCATGCTGCTGCTCACCTGGCAGGCCATGCACCAGGTGTCGGTCAGCTACTGCTACCGCACGCTGGTGGCCATCAACGACGAGGCGGCGCGCGACCGCTTCTCGCAGTTCGACTTTATGAGCATCTCGCGCGGATACGGCTTCTGGGGCAAGGAGAAGCAGCAGGCGATGCTGGGCATCAGAATCATCAAGCCCGACGGCACCGTCAGGGAGGTCAGCACCGACGACTACGTCCGTACGGCAGAAGGCCGGAAGGGCAAGGAGGAGCGGAGCAAGCTGGCCGTGCCCGACCTGCAGGTGGGCGACCTGATGGACGTCTTCACCTACTCCGTCAGCCAGCTTAACGAGCGCAGCACCAACCCCTTCGTCTTCCGCTTCCGTGAGCACTATCCCCAGCTCTCCTATCAGATTCACTGCGTCATCGACCCCACGATGACCACCCAGTACCGCACGCTCAACGGTGCGCCCGACTTCAGCCAAAGTACCGACGAGAACGGCAACATCGTGCTCGACGTGCAGACGACAAAAGCCGCCGAGGCAGAACCGTCGTTCTGGTATGAGCCGTCGAGCCAGACGCCGATGACCATGCTCTACATCACTGGCCGCTACCTGAAGGGGCAGTGGGCACCGCCCTCGACGGTGAAGAAGGGCCTGCAGGCCAACCCCGACTACCAGCTGATGGTCGACGACGACAAGGCTTTCCTGAAGAAGGCCAACTTCGAGCGGGGCGGACTCTCGGGCAAGGAAGCCACGCAATGGAAGAAATACTGCGACGCGCTGGCCGAGATGAACCTGCCCAAGGAGGAGCACGTGGCACGCCTCTACACCGGACTCTACTACCACCTGCTGTTCAGCCGGACGGGCACCATGAACGCCGGCGTCTTCCTGGCGATGCTCCGTCAGGCGATGCTCAAGGCCGGCATCGTCGGCCATCAGCTTTTCACCACCGACAATGCACATGAGCCCATCGACCAGCTCATCAGCTACGGCAACACCACCTGGGGACTCTACGTGAAGAGCATCGACAAGACGCTCTTCGCCCCGACCTACGAGATGGCGCCCTTCACCGTGCCCTCGCAGCTGCAGGGGCGGAAGGCCGTCGTCGACAACGGCATCGACCAGCTGATGACGTTGCCGCAGAGCACCGCCGACGACAACACCGAGACCGTCGCCCTGAAGGCCACCCTCGACGGCACCACGCTCTGCTGCCGCCGGGAGGTCAGAGCCACGGGGGCGTCGAAGGAGCCCTGGTGCAGGACGTTCGCATTGACCGAAGACCTGCTGGCTGCCTTCAACCGCTACTTAGGGACCGACAAGACGCTTGAGGACCTGGTCGGCAAGAAGGAGCGCGACGACATGGCGGAATGGCGGCGCCTGCAGCGCGAGAAGGAGCGGAAATACTACGAGGCTGAGGCCGAGGAATACCATGGCACCGAGGTTAGCGACGTCAGGGACTACGGCACCGACTGCATCGGCTTCCGCGCCGACAGTTCGCAGTTCCGTATGCACACGGCCTATAAGGTTGACGGACTGGTGAAGCGAGCCGGTCCCGACCTGGTACTGTCAGTGGGGCGGCTCATAGCCCAGCAGCGTAAGATAGAGGGTAATGACCGCCAGCGCTCCGACGATGTCGTCTATGAGTTCAGAGCTTCCAACGTGCGCTATGACGTTGAGGTTGAGTTGCCTGAGGGCTACACCGTGACGCCCGAGAGTCTGCAGCCGCTGAACACGGCGGTCGCGACCAGTTGCGGACGTTTCGAGGCCAAGGCCGAGGTGAGTGGCGGCCGGCTCCGTCTGACGGTCGTCAAGCGCTATGAGCACGCCCGCGAACCGGTGGCCAACTGGTCCCGGATCCTGGAGTTCGTCGATGCTGCCACGAAGTTCAACGCCATGCAGGTGGTGCTCACCCGACAGTAGAACCGGCAGAACAGGTCACCCGAACCCCGCCGCCTTTTCTCCAAAACCCGGTGCCTTTTACTCAAAAGGCGGCGGGTTATGTCGAGGTGTCGGTTCAAGTGTCGGTTCCCCCTCTCCGAGGCCGTTGTGATTCAGCTTTCTCGCTGAATCTCCCCCTGCTTTCTCCTATTATAGTTGTCATTCGCACTTTTTACCCTACACTTCCGACACTTCCTACACCTAAGAAAATTCAACAAGTGTAGGAAGTGTCGGAAGTGTAGGGTGTTTCCTGTGATTCACAACCAGTGCTGCAATTCATCGATCGACGTGGCCACGCGGATGTACTGCTGCCACTCGCCGCGCACCATGCCGCGCTGCCCGAGGTCGTCGAGCAGGGCGATGAGCGGGTTCCAGAATCCTTTCAGGTTGTAGAGGATGACCGGCTTCTGGTGGTAGCCGATGGTGGCCGAGGCGGCCACGGTGAAAACCTCGTCGAGGGTGCCAATGCCGCCGGGCAGCGCCACGAATAGGTCGGCCTGGTCCATCATCAGCTGCTTGCGGTCGGTGAGGTTGTCGCAGGGAATCTCTATTTCCACATACTGGCTCGTGCGCCCTGTCTTCGCGACGATGGCGGGCACTACGCCTATGGTGCGGCCGCCGGCCTCGTGGGCAGCGCGGCCCAGACATTCCATCAGTCCCTGGTTGACGCCGCCGTAGACGATGACGTGGCCGTTCGTGGCGGCCCAACGCCCCAATTCCTCCGCCGCACGGAAGAAGTCGGGGGCTATCTGCTCGTTGGCAGAACAAAAAACGCAAATCTTCATCTTCTATCGTTTTTTTACTTTCGGTCTCTTTGTAACAGAATCTATGTCTGCAAAAGTACGGAAAATCTGGGAAACTACCACATATTCCATCAAAAAAAATGGCGATAGTATGTTTAATTCGCGAATAATGTGTACCTTTGCAGCCGCAAAACGTACAAACTGAACTAGACAAATGGATAAGACAGTATTTGTAACGGGTGCCAACAAAGGCATCGGTTTTGGAATTGCAAAACATCTCGGCCTGAGCGGCTGGAAAGTTATTATTGGTGCGCGCGATGAGCACCGTGCAGAGAAGGCTATCGGCGAGTTGAAGGCTTTGGGCATCGACGTGCTGGGTTGGGTGAACATCGAACTGAAGGACCTCGCCAGCATCGAGCAGGCCTCGAAGATAATCCAGGAGAGCTATCCTCAGTTAACGCTTCTCGTCAACAATGCCGGTATTCCCGGCGACATGAGCGTGGACAGTGTGCATACGGAGATTGACGTCATCCGCGAGACGCTCGACGTGAACTTTGTAGGCACTTTCGCCCTGACCAAGGCGCTAATTCCCCTGCTGAGCAACAACGGCGGCCGCATTGCCAACATTACCGTGCCCTCGGAAATCAGCCCCTACTGGCACCCGCTGGCCTACGTTGCCAGCAAGGCCGCCCAGAATGCGATGATGGGGGTGATGGCCATTGAGAATGTCGTGGAAATCTTCTCGGTCCATCCGGGGCCCACGACCACTGATCTCAATGGCAACATGTCGCTGCCGGGCTTTCACGACATTGAAACTGTCGGACAGAAGTTTGCCGAGCTGATTAACGATGGCCAAAGCCACCAAGGTGAGTTTATCGAGCTCTATCCTATCGTGAAGGAGGACTAAGCCTTCGCAGCGTCCTGAATGACCAGGCTGGCCAGCGTCATGCCGAAGATGGCCGTGATGTGGACCAGCGAGCCGTTGGTCTGCGGCTTGTTGAACAGCTGCAGCTCCTCGGCGTCGGGCTGTATGCCGAGGTTAGGCAGCAGCTCGTCGCTGTAGACGCACAGGTACTTTTTCTCGGGAAACCGCTGATGGTGCTTGAATTTCTTGCGGAGGGCACGGGCCAGCGGGTCGCCCTCGACCTTCCAGAACTCCGCGACGCGGATGCGCGACGGGTCGAGCTTCAGGGCGGCACCCATCGACGAGAACAGCTGGGCGCCGGTTTGGCACGCCTTGAGGATAAGTGTCACCTTGTCCTTCAGAGAGTCGATGGCGTCGATGATATAGTCGTAGCTGTCGAGGGCGAACTCCTCGGCGGTCTCCTCTGAAAAGACTTTTTGCAGTGCGTTGACCTCGGCCTCGGGGTTGATGGAGAGCAGCCGCCGGCGAAGCACGTCGACCTTCGGCTGTCCGACGGTCTCGGTGGTGGCCATCAGCTGGCGGTTGATATTGGTAGTACTGACTTTGTCAGCATCGACAATGGTCAGTCGGCTGATGCCCGTGCGCACCAGCGCCTCGGCGCACCACGAGCCCACGCCGCCCACGCCGAAGATGATCACCCGTTTCTGGGCGATGCGCTCCATGGCCTCTTCGCCCAGTAGCAGTTGTGAGCGGCTGAAGATTGTTTGATTTGTAGCCATGCCTCTTTCTTTTTGTGTGCAAAGGTACTAAAAAAATCCGAAAAAATGGTCTGACCTATGCCCTTGAACGAGAAAAACAGAAAAATCTTCTGTTCGGGTGGTTCCAGAAAGCCCTTCTTGGAGGAATCTTCTATAAATCGAACAGACACAGGTGTATTTTCTGATTACTGCTTAAAATTTGGTGGATATTTCTAAATGCCGTACCTTTGCACCCAGAAATCAAACAACAATCAACAAAAGAAAGGAACAGATTATGAGTACAAAGAAAAATTATCGTTTCGAAACACTTCAGCTCCACGTAGGCCAGGAACAGGCTGACCCCGCTACCGACGCACGTGCGGTACCTATTTATCAGACAACGAGCTACGTGTTCCACAACTCACAGCACGCCGCCGACCGTTTCGGTCTACGCGATGCCGGTAATATCTACGGGCGCCTGACCAATTCGACACAGGGCGTGTTCGAGGATCGCGTCGCAGCCCTCGAGGGCGGTGTGGCTGGTCTGGCTGTCGCCTCTGGTGCAGCCGCCATCACCTACGCCCTGCAGAACATCGTGCAGGCTGGCGACCACATCGTGGCTGCCGACAATCTCTATGGTGGTTCGTACAACCTCATCACTCACACGCTCGCAACTCGGGGCATTACCAACACCATCATTAACGTCAACGACCTCGTTGCCCTGGAGGCCGCTATCAAGCCCAACACAAAAGTAGTATATGCCGAGACCTTCGGCAACCCCAACTCCGACGTGCTTGACCTTGAAGGTGTGGCAGCCGTAGCCCATAAGCATGGCATCCCGTTCATCGTCGACAACACGTTCGGAACCCCTTACCTCATCCGTCCTTTGGAGCATGGTGCTGACATCGTTGTACATTCAGCCACCAAGTTCCTGGGCGGTCACGGTTCATCGTTAGGCGGCGTCATCGTCGACGGTGGCAAGTTCGACTGGCAGGCCAATCCCGACAAGTTCCCCACGCTGGCCAAGCCCGACCCCTCGTACCACGGCATCGTGTTTGCCGCCGCTGTAGGCGCTGCTGCCTACGTGACCCGCATCCGTGCCGTCTTGCTTCGTGACACCGGCGCAACCCTGTCGCCCTTCAATGCCTTCATCCTGCTTCAGGGCGTCGAGACGCTGAGCCTGCGCGTAGAGCGCCACGTGGAGAATGCGCTGAAGGTGGTTGACTTCCTGAAGAACCACCCGAAGGTGGCCAAGGTGAACCACCCGGCACTGGAGAGCCATCACGACCACCAGCTCTACAAGAAGTACTTCCCCAACGGCGGCGGCTCTATCTTCACCTTTGAGATTAAGGGCGGCCAGGAGGAGGCCTGGCGCTTTATCGATGCCTTGCAGATCTTCTCGCTGCTGGCCAACGTGGCCGACGTGAAGAGCCTGGTGATTCATCCTTACACCACCACCCACTCGCAGCTGTCGCCCGAGGAATTGGAGGAGCAGCACATCACGCCCGCTACCATCCGCCTCTCCATCGGTACGGAGCACATTGACGACATCATTGGAGACCTGGAACAAGCCTTTGCACAAATTTAAGGACTAATTTTACAAAGAAATTTGGTAATTCACTCTAAATTTAGTATCTTTGCACACAAATAAACCACAATTCATCAATAAGAAATAACATTATGGCACAGATAGCAAAACAGCTGACCGAGCTCATCGGCAATACTCCTCTTCTTGAGCTCAACAAATTCTCGCAGTCAAAAGGCCTTGACACGCCTGTCATCGCTAAGATTGAGTTCTTCAACCCTGGCGGCAGCGTGAAAGACCGCATTGCCTTGGCCATGATTGAGGATGCCGAACAGAAGGGCATCCTGAAGCCGGGCGCTACCATCATCGAGCCGACCAGCGGTAATACCGGCGTGGGACTGGCTCTCGTGAGTGCCGTCAAGGGCTATCGCCTCATCTTGACGATGCCCGAGACGATGAGCGTCGAGCGCCGCAATCTGGTGAAAGCCTACGGTGCTGAGGTGCGCCTGACTCCTGGTAAGGACGGTATGCCCGGCGCCATTCGTGCCGCCGAGGAGCTTCGCGAAAGCATTCCGGGATCGGTCATCCTGCAGCAGTTTGAGAACCCTGCCAACCCTGCCAAGCACTTTGCCACTACTGGCCCTGAGGTCTGGGCGCAGACAGACGGCACGGTCGACATCTTCGTGGCCGGCGTGGGTACGGGAGGCACGGTCTCTGGCGTGGCCAAATACCTGAAGAGCCAGAATCCGTCGGTGAAGATAGTGGCTGCCGAGCCGAAGTCTTCGCCTGTGCTGAACGGTGGACAGAGTGGTCCGCACAAGATTCAGGGCATCGGAGCCGGCTTCGTTCCCAAGACCTATGCCGCAGAGTTGGTTGACGAGGTGTTCGATGTCGACAACGACGACGCCATCCGTACTGGCCGCCAGTTGGCACAGACAGAGGGTCTGCTGGTAGGCATTAGCAGCGGAGCAGCTGCCTTTGCTGCCGCTGAGGTGGCCAAGCGGCCCGAGAACAAGGGCAAGCGCATTGTCGTGCTGCTGCCCGACACGGGCGAGCGCTACCTCTCGACGGTGCTCTACGCCTTCGAAGACTACCCGCTCTAAAAAAGGGTTTATAAATAGATTGAAGACATTTGAAGAATTAGGCGTCAGCGAAGAGATTCGCCGCGCCATTGAGGAACTGGGATTCGTACAGCCCATGCCGGTGCAGGAGGCTGTCATTCCCTACCTGTTAGAAAAACGCCGCGACGTCATTGCTCTGGCCCAGACGGGCACGGGCAAGACGGCGGCGTTTGGTTTACCATTGCTACAGCGCATAGCTCCCGCCCGTGCGAGTGGGAAAGAGGTCCCGCAGGCTCTCATCCTGTCGCCGACGCGTGAGCTTTGTCTGCAGATAGCCGACGACCTGCGCGACTTCTCCCGCTACATGGACGACATCCACGTGGAGGCGGTGTATGGCGGGGCGGCCATCGAGCCGCAGATGCGCGCTCTGCGCAAGGGCGTGCAGATTATTGTGGCGACGCCGGGCCGACTCATCGACCTGAAGAACCGCGGCTATGCGCATCTGGAGCATGTGACAAACATCGTGCTCGACGAGGCCGACGAGATGCTGAACATGGGCTTCTCTGACAGCATCAACGAGATTTTCGAGTCGCTGCCCGAGGAGCACTCCACCCTGATGTTCTCGGCCACGATGAGCCGCGAGGTGGAGCGCGTGGCCAAGCAGTACCTGCGCGACTACGAGACCATCGTCGTCGGCTCGCGCAACGAGGGGGCCGAGAACGTGAACCATATCTATTATATGGTACAGGCGAAGGACAAGTATCTGGCACTGAAGCGCATCGTGGACTTCTACCCCAAGATTTTTGCCATCATCTTCTGCCGCACGAAACTGGAAACGCAGGAGGTGGCCGACAAACTGATTCGCGATGGCTATAATGCTGAAGCGCTGCACGGCGACCTGTCGCAGCAGCAGCGCGATCTGACGATGCAGAAGTTCCGCCAGCATACCGTCCAGTTGCTCGTGGCCACTGATGTGGCCGCCCGCGGACTCGACGTCGACGACCTGACGCACGTCATCAACTTCGGACTGCCCGACGACATCGAAAACTACACCCACCGCTCGGGGCGTACGGGGCGTGCCGGCAAGAAGGGTACGAGCATCTCGATTGTCCACACGAAGGAGAAGCATAAGATCCGCAATATAGAGAAGGAGATTGGCAAGAAGTTCGTCGAGGCTGAGATACCAAGCGCCGAAGAGATCTGCAAGAAGCAGCTCTACAAGGTGATGGACCAGATTGTGAAGACCGACGTCGACGACGAGGAGATATCCCCCTTTATGCAGGACATCAGCCGCTACTTCGAATACATTGACAAGGAGGAAATCATCAAGAAGATTGTCTCGCTCGAATTTGGTAAGTTCCTGGCCTACTACGCCGACGCGCCGGAGATAGAAAAGCCCGTGGCCGACAAGCATGAGAAGAAGCCGCAGACCGACCGCCAGAAAATACAGAACAAGGCCGCAAAGGGCTACAAGCGCCTGTTCATCAACCTCGGCAAGAAGGACGGTTTCTTCCCCGGCGTGCTGATGCAGACGCTGAACCGCTACGTCGGCGGCCGTCAGGAGGTGGGCCATATTGACTTGCTCGACACCATCTCCTACTTCGAAGTGCCTGAGAAGGACGCCCGTAAGGTGATGCTCCAACTGACGGGAATTCGCTTCAAGGGGCGCATCGTCAGGTGTAACGATGCCGACGAGGGAGGGGAGCCTGCAGGGCGCAAAAAAGCCCCATTCCATCGGGAAAAGGACGACTGGCGCGGCATGATGGACAAGCGCCCTCGGAAGTTGCGTGGCGAGGAGCCTGACTTTAGCGAAGAGGGGTGGGCGCGGCGCCGGCCTCGAAAGAAATAGTAGGTCAATTATCTTGCATATATCAAAATAATGCTGTAACTTTGCAGGCAAATTGATATTAGCATGACTGAAACAATCAAAAAAGCAAAGTTCGGAAAGGAACTGCGCGACTATATCATCATCACGATTGCGATGATGAGCTACGCCATTGGATGGGGTGTGTTCCTGTTGCCTAATAACATCACGACGGGCGGTGTGGCCGGTGTGTCGTCAATCCTCTTCTGGGCTACGGGCATTCCCGTACAGCTGAGCTACTTTGTCATCAACGGCGCACTGCTGGCGGTGGCGCTCAGGGTGCTCGGGCTGAAATTCTGTGTAAAGACAATCTACGCGGTGACGGTGCTGACGGTAAGCATCGGCGTGGTGGCCGACCATTACAGCGCCCACCTGCTTGAGGACCAGCCCTTCATGGCAGCCATCATCGGTGCGGTGTTCTGCGGCTGCGGCGTTGGGCTGGGCCTGGCCAACAACGGCTCTACGGGCGGAACCGACATCATTGCGGCCATCATCAACAAGTATCGCGACGTGTCGCTGGGCCGCGTCATCATGATCTGCGACGTCATCATCATCTCCTGCTCCTACTTCGTGCTGCACGACTGGGAGAAGGTCATCTACGGCTACGTCGTGCTCTACGTCACGGCCTTCTGTATCGACCAGGTAGTGGAGTCGGCGCGCCGCTCGGTGCAGTTCTTCATCATCTCCGACAAGTACCGCGAGATAGGTGAGCGCATCAACCGTGAGCCCCACCGCGGCTGTACCGTCGTCGATGCGCAGGGCTTCTATTCGGGCAAGGATGTGAAGATGCTCTTCGTGTTGGCCAAGCGCCGGCAGAGCAACCTGATATTCCGCATTATCAACGAGGTCGACCCGACGGCCTTCGTGTCGCAGAGTGCCGTCATCGGCGTCTACGGCGAGGGCTTCGACCACTTCAAGGTAAGAATGAAGAAACCGGAAACTAAGCATGAAACTGATTAAAGACCAAAAGTTCGGTGGCGAGCGACCGCTGTTCGCCTCCCATGACCTGCAACTGGAGAACATCACCATCACCGACGGCGAGTCGGGCATCAAGCAGTGCCAGCGCATGGAGGCCCGCAACTGCAAGTTCTACGGCAAGTATCCGTGGTGGCATGTTGACGGCGCACTGATTGAAGACTGCTACTTTGCCGAGGGTTCGCGTTCGGCCATCTGGTACACCAACGACCTCGTGATGCGCCGCTGCCGCATCGACGGGCCGAAGTTCTTCCGCGAGATGCGCAACGTGGAACTGGAGGACGTGGAGATTACCGATGCCGACGAGACGTTCTGGCGCGTGGACGGCCTGCGGCTGAAGAATGTCAAGCTGCACGGCGGCACCTATCCCTTCATGTTCTCGCAGAACATCTACGTCGACGGGCTGGAGAGCGACTCGAAGTACGTGTTCCAGTACTGCCGCAACGTGGAGATTCACAACGCCAACATCCTGACGAAGGACTCGTTCTGGGAGTGCGAGAACGTGACTGTCTACGACTCGGTGCTCGACGGTGAGTATCTGGCCTGGCACTCAAAGAACGTCAGGCTCGTGAACTGTCACCTGGCCGGCGAACAGCTGCTATGCTACACGCAGGACCTGGTGCTCGAGAACTGCACCTTCGACCCGATGTGCGACCGCGTCTTCGAGTATTCGACCGTAAAGGCCGACATCCGTGGGCACATCGAGAACATCAAGAATCCGACCAGCGGGCATATCGTGGCCGACTCGATAGGCAGCGTAACGATTGACGAAAACGTGCGCCAGCCGGCTGACTGCATCATTGAGACAAGAAAATGACATACGATTTCGACGAACTGATAGAGCGGCGCGGCACGGGCTGCGTGAAGTGGGATGAGAGTCCTTCGGCGGACGTTATCCCCCTCTGGGTGGCCGACATGGACTTCCGTGCGGCGCCCGCCATCCTGGAAGCCGTGAGGAAACGGGCTGAGCACGGGGTGTTCGGCTATACGGTGGTTGGCAACGACTACTACGAAGCTATCATCGCGTGGTTCCAGCGCCGACACCAGTGGACCATCCATCGCGAGGAGATTCTATACACCACGGGCGTCGTGCCGGCCATGTCGGTGGCCATCAAGGCGCTGACGATGCCCGGCGAGAAAGTGCTGATACTGTCGCCCGACTACAACTGCTTCTTCTCCAGCATCCGCAACAACGGCTGCGAGGTGCTGGAGTCCCGTCTGTTGCTGTACTACAGCAACAAACAGAACCGCTTCGAGGTGGACTGGGAAGACTTCGAGGCGAAGTGCGCCGACGAGAAGACCACTGTCTTCCTGCTCTGCAACCCCCACAACCCGACGGGCCGCGTCTGGACCCGCGACGAGCTGGAGCGCATGAACGACATCTGCCTTCGCCACGGCGTGAAGGTGGTGAGCGACGAGATTCACTGCGAGCTGATCATGCCTGGCCACACGTTCCAGCCCTTTGCTGCCGTCAGCGAACAGTGCCGCCAGAACAGCGTCGTGCTGAACTCCCCGTCGAAGTCGTTCAACACTGCCGGCCTGCAGATAGCCAACATCGTCTGCGCACAGCCTGAATGGCGCCGCCGACTGGACCGCGCCATCAACATCAACGAGGTGTGCGACGTCGGCCCCTTCGGTCCCGTGGCGCTCATCGCCGCCTACAACGAGAGCGAGGCGTGGCTCGACGAGCTTTGCCAGTATCTCTGGGGCAACTACACGGCGCTTTGCGACTTTGCCGCAAAGCATCTCCCCCTGTGGCAGCCCCGTCCCTTGGAAGGCACCTACCTGCCTTGGGTCGATATTACGGCCACCGGCATGACCTCCCAACAATACGCCGACCTTCTGATGCAGAAAGCCCGTGTCTGGGTGAACCCCGGTACGATGTACGGCCCGCAGTCGGGCGAGGGCTACATCCGCCTGAACATCGCCTGTCCGCGCGCCCGACTGATGGAGGCGCTGGAGCGCATCAGCCTTATCTGAAAATCTTTATAGTCCTGACGCTGCCGTCCCGTCGCTGTCTGACAATGTTCAGGCCCCGCTGTGGGCTGGCTATGCGCAGGCCGCCAGGCGTGTAGTATTCCACCGCGCTGCCGGCGGCATCGCCGTTCAGCCGTTCAACGGCCAGCGTGCCCGGCTCGTAGTGCCTGACGCCGAGGAAGGCATCGAGCGAGAGCGAAGGCTTGCGCGTCAGGGGGTTCCAGGCACCGAGGTCGAAGTCGTCGGCCAGTTCCGGCTCCCAGTAGTAGAGTCCGGCGGCTCCGGCGTCCATCAGCTGCATCAGCAGGTCGCAGAGCCACTGGTTGCCCTCTATCTGGCGGTCGTTGTAGTAGCCCGTCTCGACGATGAACACAGGCTTGTCGTAGCGCTCGCGGAGCATCTTCACGTTCTCGCAGACTTTGGCCGTCAGGACCTCCGGCGTCAGTGTCGAAGCCTTGACGTGCATCGACAGGCCGATAGCATCCCACTTGGCACCAGCCGCCTGCAGCGCGTCGAAGTAGTCGCAGAGCCACTGCGTGTCCTCACACTGCGCGACGTGGAGCACAGTCTGCACGTCGGGGTTGACAGCTTTCACGGCCTCGTAGGCCGTATTGACGATGCTCACGAAGACAGCCGTATCATGGCCATCCTCCCACAACAGCCCGTCGTCCACCTCGTTGCCTATCTGCACCCAGCGCAGCTTGCCTGTGCCGTTGAAGTTTCTGACCACCGAGGTCGTATGGGTCTTTACGTCGGTCATCAGTTTTTCAAGCGTATGGCTCTTCCACGCCCTGGGCTTCACGTTGTCGCCCCACCAGTCGCAGTAGTGGAGGTCGAGCATGATGCTCATTCCCTGTGTCTTCGCCTGAGTTGCCAACGTCTTCGAGTAGGTCGAGTTGAAGTCGCCACCTGTAGGATTGACCAATACGCGTAGTCTGACGCTGTTCACGCCCTGTTCCTTCAGGATGGGCATCACGGTCCTCTTCACGCCACTACGGTTGTAGAAAGTCTTGCTCTGACGGGTCATCAGAGTCGTCGAACTCACGTCGGCACCGAAGCAGAACGTGCTGTCAAGTGCAGCGCGGTCGAACACTGTGTCGGTTTCCGTCTCCATGTCTTCGAACGGGGCGTCGCATTTCTTGTCGGCGGCAGTGAAGTTGCGCGTCTTGATGCTCCAGTGACTGTCGAAGCCTTTCAGGTCGGGCTTCAGGAAGATGCGGGCGTTCTGCTTGTAGCCCTTCAACTGCCAGTCCATCCACTTCAGCGCCAGCTTGGGGAACCGCCCGCCATACTCCTCCCAATAACCGGGATTGTGGCCGGCACCCGACAGATCGGCCCAGACCACGGGTTTCTTCACCTTGTTGAAGTCGGTCTTGGCGTTCTCGTAGGCCACGTCGTCCGTGCCGCCGGTCATGTAGATGATGGGGCAGTGGAGCGAGTTGAGCGTGCTTGGCGACGCACCGCCCATCGACATGCCACCCATACCGGCATTCATGATGAGCAGCGTCTTCACCCGCGAGTTGGCGCAGTTGGCAATGGCCTGCGCACCGCCGCAGGAGTGCCCTGACAGGGCGATGTTCTTCACGTCGATGTTGTGATAGTAGTCGCTGCCCTTCTTCTTCTCCTGACTGACGAGCCAGTTGATGGCCTGAACCACCATCTTCTCGTCCGAGCCTCCGTCGTCGCGCTCGCTGTCGGTCATCTCGAATGCACCGATACCCACGACGACATAGCCGTGCGACGCCATGTCGTTGAGCATCCGCTCATAGCTGGTTGACGCCCCCGAGCAGGCACCGTTACACCAGATGAGGATGGGCAGCGGGCCTTCGCGGCGTGCGGCATACTTGATATTGCGTGGACGGTAGACGGTGAAGTTCTGTAGCGTCTTCTCGCTGACGACGATGGCCTTGTAGCGGCCGCTACCTCCGTTGTCCACTTCCTTCTGTCGGCTTACTTGGTCGTTGATGGTCTCATCGGCTGCTGCGGCTGTCATGCTCAGCGTGGCCAGCAGCAGCACAGCGGCCAATCTTAATGGTTTTAGGTAGGTTACCATATTGCTTGAAGTTAAAGATTGGTGCAAAGGTACGAAAAAAAATGTAATTAGTTATTAGTTATTAGCAATAAATTTGTAATTTTGCAGCATGATTAACGACAAAACCATCGACAAGCAGGCGCGGATGAAGCGCGCCGAGGAGCTGTTCATGCAGGGTTTCAACTGTGCGCAGTCAGTAGCCGCGGCCTTTGCCGACGTCTACGGCTATAGCGAGGAACAGATGCTGCGCGTCAGCGCCGGCTTCGGTGCCGGCATCGGCCGCATGCGTATGTCATGCGGCGCGTTCAACGCCCTGGTCCTTCTGGCCGGACTCGAGAACGGCAGCGTGACACCCGGCGACCAGCAGGGGAAGTCGCAGAACTACAAACTGGTACAGGAGCTGGCCGCCCGCTTCCAGGAGGAGCACGGCTCGCTCATCTGCGCCGAACTGCTGAAACTGGAGCACGGTACGCCCCTTAGCTACCAAGCCTCGGAGCGCACCACCGAATATTACCAGAAGCGGCCCTGCGTCCGCCAGATTATCTCTGCCGCCCGCATCTATGCAGAGTTCTTAGAGGCTAATGCCAATAGACAATCTTTGTAGGATTCTTCACAGCATCCTGCCACGTGCCACTTACGATGACTGGCGGTAGCGGGAGCGACTTCTCGTCCACCTCGCTCGGAGCAGGTGTTGTTCCACGCGAAGCGTTGGCATATGCTGCGGCAAACTCCTCGCGGCCCTTGGCATCGAACTTCACAAAGGTCTCGTAGTCGTACTTCCAAGTAGGGCCTTCGCTCTCCTGCATCACGTACTTATAGATAGCCTCGCGCGAGGGGGCGTTGAACGGCTTGTCGTTGAAGCGCATCATGCTGTTCTGCGTCGGGCGGTAGAACCCAAATTCATAGGTGTTGGACCCCTCGTAGGCTCCCAAGCCCTCGGCTGAGTAGCGGCTGTCGGCAGCAAGGCGTGCCCAGCGCGTCTGGCTGACGCTGGAATGGGTGTCAATATTTGCGCCTCGACCATTATTGGTCCACATCAGTTCATAGAATTCCTTTATCTCGTCCGACGGCTGGATTCCGTGTCCACTGGCTTCCTCATACTCGTCGTACAGTCTGCCTATGCCGTGGCCGCCGGCTTCATGGTTTAGCACGTCGTTGACACCTGTGAGCATTAAGGCTGTGTACGAGTTGTCGTCGTACATATTGGTGAAGCTGCGCCCGGCATTGATAGCGTTGTAAATAATGTTCACGCGCATGGGGCGACCGGGAATGAGCGTCTTGATCTTCTGTGCGTATGCAAAAGCATCGGCGTCGCTCTTGATGGCCTGCTTGCAGCCCTCGTACATTTCTGCATTTGGCGAGACAGCCTTGACGGCATAGACGTTAAAGCGATTGCGGAGTGAGGTGTAGGGCTCGTAGGCGAAGAACTGCTCCATGGCCTGACGCATCTTCTGCTCGTACTTGCCGCCCGGCTCCATATCCTTGTCGACAAAGCAGTTACCCATGAACACGATGTCGACGCCCTTGCCGACAGTAGCCTTCTGCAAGGTAATAACCTCGCCGTCGCGCGAATAGTCGGTGGAGGCGTAGGGCGTAAAATCAATATACCCGAACTTCTCTTCCAGTACGTCAAACACCTCTTGGTCGCGGGTGCTGCCGCCGAAATCTGTATTCTCCAACGTCCCGTCCTCGCCCATGATGCTTGAGAAGATGACGTGACCCTGATTGTCAACCAGATTTATGAAATTGAAGTAGGGATAATAGGATCTTATAGAATCACGGAAGGATTTCGGCTCAAGATTCAGCCAGTCGATGTCGTTCTCATGGAGATAGACATTTATCTGTTCGGCATTACCAGGAGCCATACCTAACACCTCGAAGCCCTTGCTCTTATACTGCTTGTAAACCTGCTTGAGCTTGCTCGTAAAATCTTCTCTGGCAGAAGAGTAGTTGAAGATAAGGGTGTATATGTTATTGGCATAAACATCGGTTGTATTGAGTTTGTTGCCACTCATGTCCGTAACATCCAGGCGGTATCCAGGGATAACGGGTGGATTCAGGTGACCGCTCTGCGGCACCACAGTAGACCAGTAGAGATGGAATTGAGGATGGTTGACGATATCGGCTGGTAGGTCACCGCTGAAGTCGTTACCACTCAGTCCCAGCTGATTGTACTTTAAGAGGAAGCCGCAACCTTCTGGTATCGTTCCCGTGAGATGGTTTGACCCTGCCGTGAAGGAATTCAAGTAGGGCAACTTGAAGACTTTTGCCGGAAGCGTGCCAGTGTAATTGTTATTGGAAAAGTGAAGTTGCTGGACTGATAAATTATCCGCTATGTCTTCGGGCAGCTGACCACTCAGCTGATTCGTGCTGAGTGAGACATCATTGCAAGGGCCTATTTTCGTCAGGAAACCTTTTGGCAGTGTGCCTTTGAGGTCATTGAAATGGAGCATTAGGAAATACACGTATGGATAGCCACGAGTCTCAATGCCATACCATTCATCAAGAGGTTTGTCGCTACACCAGTTGGTGTTATTCTTCCAGTTATCACCGTCAGTAGCGTTATACAGTTCTATCAAGGCCTCACGCGCAGCAGCTAAACTCTGTTCGGGGGTAGGAAAAACTATTTCCTTCAGGCCTTCTATCTTGTAGGGCCTTGCGCCGCTCTCATTGACAAGCCATACTACTTCATGATTCTTGTAGTCATAGCGTGGTACAGGTCTTCCCCAACTCAGTTCACTACAAAGACTTTTGCCAGACTTCAGATTAATAGTCAAAGCCTGTCCTTCGTATGAATCAAATAATTCTTCTCCATTAGCCTTTGCACGGCGCGGGGCAGGTCTCTCTGTAGCACGCGTATTGCCGCCATCAGTCAGCAATCGCTTAATGAGTGCAGTAACGTCAGTGATGTCAACCTTCTTGTCACGATTGACATCGGCGGCTTCACTATAGAATGATCTCCATTTATCACCAAGCAGGTGGTAAATGATTGATCTGACATCCTCGCGGTCTATTCTACCGTCAACGTTAGCATCGCCCAGCCCATTATCCACTTTCTTCATCGTAGCAGTGAGCCGCTTGATTTCACGACAGGGAATATCCATTGTCCCCGACCCGTCATTTACCGTAAGGTAACGAATATGCTTGCCTGCAGCATTATTATTACTAATGGAATACCACATGTCGGGCTTTGTGTCCGTGATGGGTATCTCAGTCACTTCGCCATTCGTTTTCTCGACGCAGAGGAACGGCACGTCAATAGACTGGGCCTTGGCCCATGTGGACATCGCTGCCATAAGCAGCAGCAACAATCCTCTTGTAAACATTGTCTTCAAATTCATAGTTATTGTCTCCTTTTAGTTATTTCTGCTGCAAAGATACGAAAAATAACAATATGATGCAAACAAAACGACAAAGTATTTTCAATTTCATATCATTTTAAGAAAAAGACTTTTCATTTACCCTTCACTTTTCGCAGAAACTACTGATAATCAGCGACATACGGTGAACGGTTGGTTGGGCCGCAAAGAGAGCATGATAACAGGGTTATATGAGGCGGCGGTTTACGGCAAAGAGGCGGCGGTTTACGAACATGAGGCGTCGCCTCATGCGTTGCTGACCAAGGTCAGCAAATGGTATGGAGGCTCCAAACGTGCTGAATAGTGGCGCTTTTCGTGCCGAATAGCGCCGCTATTCGGATTGAATAGCGGCGCTATACACGACAAGAAACCGTTCACCGTAACAGGCTGAGTAACAGCACTTTGATGGAGACGTGAGAGGATATATTTCTATCGCAACAGCTTGATGAGTGCCGTCACGTCGGCGATGTTGATAGTTTCGTCGTCGTTGATGTCGGCAGCCTCGGCGTTGAATTTGTCGGGCGTCAGGCCGATGATGTGCTGGGCGATGGCGCGGACGTCGGCAGCATTGATGAAGCCGTCGCTGTTGACGTCGCCCATAGTCAGTTCTGGCAGCAGGAGGCTTCCCTTCAGCAGTTGCAGGCTGGTAATGGTGCCGGGTTTGCTGCCCCATCCTAACTTGATGGCGTTCAGGTGTACGAACTCATAGTCCTTGAGGCTGACGACGGCACGGCCATCGGTACCGATGATGGGGTTCAGCTCGGTCCAGGCGCCGCCGTGGTCATCGCCGCCACCATTGCCCACTTCGAGGCGGTTTAGCAGCACGCGCAGGGTGACGCCCGGCGTGCCGTGGATGACGAGCTGGTCGTAGCCCGTGAGGTTGGCGTAACGGTTATAGAAGACGCTGGGGTCGCCGTAGACGGTGTTGCCGGCCTGTAGATTCTTGTTGAGGTCGTAAGCGCCGCCTCCGTTGGTATCGGTCACTTGCGACCATTCCGCGCAGCCGTCCCATACGTGGTAGTTGGCAGTCGTTAAGTCGCCATCGGCGTCAATGACTTTCAGGCGGCACTCCAAAAGCAGGAACTCGTGCCAGCCGCCCCACGTGCTTGCGTCTTTGAACCGGATGATGTAGTTGCCGGTTTGGGCGATTGTGAATGTTAGAGTATGGCGCTCTGCGTCGCTCAGGTCGGCACCATTGTTGCCTTCAGCGTTGGGCTTGGCGTCAAACGCTTCCGACGTGGCAACAACGCTACCAGTGGCAGCATCGAGAATGGAAACCTGATAGCTGGGCTTCTCTTTCCACGCAGCAACAGCGAAGGTCAACTCGTAGCTGCCGCCCTGCAGTGTCAGCAGATAATCAGCCTGACGGCCATATTCTGCGCAGTCATTGCGCCAGTAGAGAGCCTTGCCTTGGTAACCCTTGAAGCCGCTGAAGAGACGGGCTCCAGACGAGTAGTTGTTGTTATACTCGTGAACCTGACTGTCCTCCTGTACGCAGCGCCAGCCTTCGGGCATACTCGTTGAGGCAGAAGCCAGGTTAAGGGCATAGCCTGGGAGGGCGTCGGAGAGCTGTGCCCGAGTGTCGGTGAAGACGGGCTGAAGAACGACGTTATCATTGATCATCTGGAAGGTCATTTCATCCTGACCGTTCACGGGGATGGACTTCTTAAGCGTGTAGAAGACGGAGTTCAGTAGGCGCAGTTCCTGCAGAGCGTAGCCCTCGGGGGCGGTGACGGTAAGGGTGACGGTTTCGCCTTCGGCGGCTTCCTCGCGGTCGGCGGTGACGGAGAAGTCGCCCGATGATGAGCCGTCGGGTACGGTGGCTTCGCGGATGTCGATGGCGTACTTCAGTGGGTCGGCGTCAGCGGGCTGGTAGACGACCTGGTCGATGTAGAGTGACTTGCCGCCGCTGTTTGTGATGACGAGCGTGTTCTGGCCCTCGTTGAGGTTGGCGCTGATTGTGGCCAGGCGCCATTCATTCTGGGCTGTGCGCGGACAGGAGACGGTTTGTTGACTGCCGTTCACGTTGACGGAGAGCCTGCCGTCGGCTGATGTGCCGGTGTAACGCACCTGAATTTGGTAGTCGCCAGTCTGGCCATCCTTCAGGCGCAGGTAGTGGCGCAGGCTGCCAGAGGCGTTGGTGCCCATGTCAACGAAACCGTTGGCGGCGTGGCCTGTGACGCTGGGGTACTGGTTGAAGGGGTCGGTGCAGCAGGACTTGATGTTCTTGTAGTCCATATCCTCGGCCTCGATGATGATGGGGCCGCGGTAGAGGGCGGGGGCTTGTGGGAGGGGAAGGGGTTTGGGCTGCGGCAGCGCCGCAGCATAGCCGACAGAAGGACGGACGGCGGCGCCGGTGCAGTTGACGGTGAGGGAGACGGCGCCGCAGTGGTTGACGGTGAGGGTGTAGGTGCCGTCGGCGTAGGCGGCTGTGGCTTCGGCCTGGGCGGTTTCGTGGCGGTTGAGGGTGTAGGTGGGCTTCGTCGTAGCACCCTTGATGGTGATGATGTCGGTGCGCAGGCCGGTGGAGTCGCTGCGGTAGTTGTTCAGGTAGAAGTCAATGTGGTCCTCGTACTCACGGACGATGCCCGACGACAGCTTGTCGTAATTCAGTTCCAGCGTCTCGCAGGTGTTGTACTGTAGGGGGATGGTGGCCTGTGCCGTTGTCTTCGTATTAAGATAGGTGTAGGGTGTGTAGGTGACCAATTGGTTACGGAAGCGGTTGACGTAGAGGTCGCCGGTTGACACCACTGGATACTGGTTGTTGAAGGCATTAACCTTCGCCTGCTGACTGCTCCAGCGCTGTGACTTCTTCACCTGCACGGGAATCTGCTTGGCCACGTCGTCGTAAAGGTCGGTAACCATCGGGATGGCCCCGTAGCGGCCCGTCGACTTGAAGTAGCAAAAGTTGTCCATCCACCGGCCGTTGCCGCGGTTGAAGGGGTCGGTCTGTTTGTACAGGCCGTCGTAGATGTCGCCCCACGTGGCGTACTTATCCTCGTCGCTGCCGTTGTTGACGTCGTTGATGATGACCACCTTGGTCTTTTCGACCACCTCCTCGCGAGTGGGAATGTACATCGTACCGTTGATTATCTGGCGGAACATCTCGAGCCAGACGCCGTTGAAGTTGGGGAAGCGCTGCCACCGGCGGCGTGTGTAACCGTTGTCAACGCCTTGCGCCCACAGTTCGTGGAAGCACTCCTGGTTCCACGTCAGCTCAGGGCCGTCCCAGACGGCACCGCCATTGACGCACGTCTGCTCCATCACCGTGCCGATGCCGGCGGCGGCAGGGTACTTCTTGCCGTGGCCTTCGCCGAGCAGGGCGTCCATAGCGCCGTTCCAGCCGCAGTTGTCGTAGCGCACGCCGTAGTTCTTGGCCAGACCGCTGATGAACGGGCCGAACGTCACCGACTCGTTGTTGTAGAAGCACGACGACGTGGTGTACTTATAGAGCCAGAGGATGGCCTCGGGATATTTCCGGCAGGCCTCGAGCAGGGCCGGTGTGCGCTTCATCTCGCCGATGGGGTTCAGCGGGTGGCTCCAGATGTTGCCACAGAATGACACGGTGAGGAAGCCGCCGTACTTGTGCGACATCTCGACCAGTCGAGCGAAGAGTGCCCAGCGCGAGGTCTGTGTCGACGATGACAGGTCGCCACTCTCGTCGAAGCCCCAGAACTGCTCAGCGTAGTTCCAACCGAGAAAGTTGGGGAACTGCTTGAAGAAGTACTCGAACGTCACCATGTCGTCGTCCTGGATATGGGTGTGGCCGCCCGAGGCGGGCTGGCATGAGAACCAGATGCCGTTCTGCTGGCAGACGGTGCCCCACGACTTGTAGGTCTGGAAGGCGTAGTGCGGCATCTTGTACTGGTTCTTCTCCTTGTCGTACTGGCACGACAGGCTCAGGTTCAGACAGATGTAGGGCCGCACGTCCTCTGGAATGAGGTCGATGATTTTCTGCGGGTCGGCCTTGTACCACACGTCACAGTGGATAAACCACAGCGGATGCTGCGAGTCGATGGGGCGGCGCTCTTGCGCCTTTAGTCCTTGCATGGTGGCTATCAGGGCCAGCAGCAAGACAACAAGTGCTTTCTTCATTCTTTTTGCAACAGTTATTTGATTACTGGCTGCAAAGGTACGATGAAAAAAGCACTTGCGCTATTAAAAAAGTCTCACATTCCCCATAAAATTGGCTCAATAGCCCGAAAGCAGCCTGACATACAGCTCTATGGCCTGCCGGATTTCCGAGATGCGTATGAACTCGTCGGCCGAGTGACTGCGCGATGACTCGCCGGGGCCGAGCTTCAGCGAGAGGAAGGGCATCAGCGCCTGGTCGCTGAGCGTGGGCGAGCCGAAGGGCGTGCGGCCCATCGCCACGAGCCGTTTTACCAGCGGGTGGTCGAGCGGGATGCCCGACGAGTGCAGGCGGAACGAGCGGGCCTGCAACTCGCACTTCTTCATGTGCTTGCGCAGGAACTCAAAGACGTACTCGTTTTGATAGTATTCGTTGGTGCGCACGTCGATGACGAAGTGCAGCAGGTCGGGCACGACGTTGTGCTGCGTGCCGCTCTCGACGACGGTCACCGTCATCTTCGTCGGCCCCAGTAGCGGACTCTCCTTGCGGAAGCGGTAGTCGCGCAGCCACACGAGGTCGTCCAAGGCTTCGTAGATAGCGTTCACCCCTTCGTTGCGGGCGGCGTGTCCCGACTTGCCGTGGGCATAGCCGTCGATGACCATCAGACCCTTCTCGGCGGTGGCGGGCTGCAGCCCCGTCGGCTCGCCGACGATGGCCACGTCGACCGGCGGCAGCAGCGGCAGCACGCGGCTGAAGCCGTCGCGGCCCGATACCTCCTCCTCGGCCGAGCACACCCACAGCAGATTGTAGCTGCGCGGATGGCGCAGCAGTATGCGGTAGGCCTGGAGCGTGGCCACCAGTCCGCCGCCGCAGTCGTTGGAGCCGAGGCCGTAGAGCACGTCGCCCTCGACGGCAGGGTCGAAGGGGTCGCGTGTCCACGTCGAGACGGGCTTCACAGTGTCGATGTGGGCATTAAGCATTACCGTCTTGCGGTTGTTGTCCCAGTCGGGGCAGCCCACCCACAGATTATTTCCCTCACGGCCGTTGGGCAGTCCCCACAGTCGCAGGTGTTCCTCCATCACGTCGGCGGCCGCCCGTTCGTCGCGGCTCACCGACGGTGTTGCTATCAGTCGCCGCAGCAGTCCCACTGCATCTTGTACATATTGTTCCATACCTTGCTTTGCTTGATTGTGCAAAGGTAGCAATTATTTTTGTAAATGTTTTGCGTTTTCGGCTTTTTTTCTTACTTTTGCAGAAAATTTGTGTAGCTATGCAGAATAACAGCCATCTGGCCGTGCTTATTCACGAGCAGGCCAAGACCTACGGTGACCGCGAAGTGCTCATCTACAAGGACTTCGGCGGTACAGAGTGGAAATCGTATTCGTGGAACCAGTTCTCGACGGCAGTAAAGCAGGTGTCGAACGCCCTGCTCAACCTCGGCGTCAAGGTGCAGGATAACGTGGGGGTTTTTTCGCAGAATTCGGCACAGTACCTGTTCTGCGACTTCGGCGCCTGGGGCATCCGCGCCGTTACCATCCCGTTCTATGCCACCTCGTCGGAACAGCAGATACAGTTTATGCTGAACGACGCCAAGATACGCATCCTCTTCGTTGGCGAGCAGGAGCAGTATGACAAGGCGCGTCGCGTGCAGGCCACGTGCCACACGTTGGAGCGCATCATCGTCTTCGACCGCGGCGTCCGCCTGAGCGAGGAGGACACGATGGCCATGTACTTCGACGACCTGCTGCAACAGGCCGAGGATCTGCCCCGGCAGTCGGAGGTGGAGGCCCTGCAGGCGCAGGCCTCGATGGACGACATTGCCAACGTGCTCTACACCAGTGGTACGACGGGCGACTCGAAGGGCGTCATCCTGACCTGCGGCCAGTACCACGCCGCCATGGAGGCCAACAACAAGTGCGTGCCCGTTGGCGAGGACGACCGCGTGCTGAACTTCCTGCCCTTCACCCACATCTTTGAGAAGGGTTGGAAGATTCTGTGCCTGACCGAGGGCGCCCGGCTCATCATCAACACCTATCCGCAGCAGGTGCAGCAGACGATGAAGGAGACCCACCCGACGTGCATGTCCAGTGTTCCCCGCTTCTGGGAGAAGGTCTACATGGGCGTAATGGAGAAGATCGAGTCGAGCGGCGGCGTGCAGCGCCGGCTATTCGAACATGCCATCGCCGTGGGCCGGAAGCACAACATCGACTACCTGTCGAAAGGCAAGAAGCCGCCCATGGCCCTGCATTTAGAGTACGAGATGCTGAACAAGACCATCTTCTCGCTCGTCCGCAAGGAGCTGGGCTTGGAGAACGCCCACTTCTTCCCCACAGCGGGTGCCACGGTGAACCCGAAGGTCGAGGAGTTCGTCCATTCCATTGGTATTAATATGGTGGTGGGCTAC
This sequence comes from uncultured Prevotellaceae bacterium, assembly GCA_946184965.1. Taxonomy (GTDB): domain Bacteria; phylum Bacteroidota; class Bacteroidia; order Bacteroidales; family Bacteroidaceae; genus Prevotella. The sequence continues at coordinate 57,681 of CAMHHO010000002.1, forward strand.
GGACTGACCGAGAGTCTGGCCACCGTCTCGTGCAACCATCTGGGCGAACCGTGGACGGTAGGCTCGGTGGGCATACCCATCGAGGGCATCTCCATCCGCATCAGCGACGAGGGCGAGGTGCTGCTGAAAGGCCCCACCATCACTCGTGGCTACTACAACCGCGACGACCTGACCCGTCAGGCATTTACCGACGACGGCTACTTCCGCACGGGCGACTCGGGCTACCTGGAGGGCGGCGAACTGTTCCTCAAGGAGCGCATCAAGGACCTCTACAAGACGTCGAACGGCAAGTACATTGCCCCACAGATGATAGAGTCGAAGATACTGGTCGACAAGTACGTCGACCAGATAGCCATCATCGCCGACCAGCGCAAGTTTGTGTCGGCACTCATCATACCGGTCTACCCGCTGCTTGAGGAGTACGCCCGCGAGCACGGCATCAAGTTCGAGAGCCGCGAGGACCTCTGCCAGAACCCGCAGATCTACGCGATGATGAAGGAGCGCATCGACACACTGCAGCAGCAGCTGGCCCACTACGAGCAGATCAAGTGCTTCACGCTGCTGCCACACGCCTTCTCGATGGAGCGCGGCGAGCTGACCAACACGCTGAAAATCAAGCGCCGCGTGCTGAACGAGAACTACAAGCGAGAGATTGACAAGATGTACGAGGAATAAGACAATACAAAGGATATGAATACGATTACATTGACACCGGAAATCTACAATGACGTAAAAGCGTACGCTGTGGAAAAACACCAAAGCGTTGACGAATTTGTAATTGCCCTTATCCGCACGGCTCTCCCAAAGGCTGTCAACAAAAGAAAAGGCTATAAGATGAAGAAAACGGAAGAACTATCCCCTATTCTCCAAGAAATTCTGAATATGCCTAAGATAGGCAAGCTGGATGCAGACGATATCAACGGCGACAAAGCCAGAGAGGAATATTTAAAAGAGAAACTTGGGTTATGAAGAAGATCTTCTTGGATACAAATATCCTTATTGATGTGCTGGCCCGACGTGATGGATTCTTTGAAGCAGCAAGCAATGTCGTTAACTTGGGCATTGATGGCGAGGTGACTCTTCATACAACTTCTATGTCATTGGCAACCACGCTGTTTGTCGTCAGGAAGGTATTAGGCTACGACAATACGATTGCGGCACTAAAGGCCCTTGAGCCGTTCTTGGAAATAGTGCCGATGGACGCAGTACAATGCCACTATGCCCTGCACTCGGGAATGCCAGATTTTGAAGATATGCTGCAGTATGAAGCAGCGAAAGCTGCGGGCTGTAGTGCCGTTATCACAAGAAACAAGAAGCACTTCCCTGCGAGTGGAATAGCCATACTGACACCACAGGAGTTCTTGTTACAATTATCTGTATAATATGAACCTTTACACAATTGATATGGAAAAAGCTAAAAATCTCTTTGCAGCCCTGTTTCTTGTCGCAGCCGCTGCCGTGAACGGAGCATTTGCTCAGGGAAAAACTGACGTGACGGTGGAGTTCTTTTCGCCGACAATTGTCCACGTAGTGAAGGGAACGCCCACGAAGACGCTCGTGGTGACTGCCAAGCCCAACGATGCCGGGTGGCAGAAAGGCAAGGGAGTCTGGCAGAGCGGCAAGCTCACCGTGAAGCAGGACGCACAGGGACGCCTGACGTTCCTGACCGCCAAGGGCAAGGTGCTGCTGCGCGAGAAGGACTGCGACGTGGCTGAGGCCCGCCAGACCTTCCTGCTCGACAAAGATGAGGCCATTTACGGACTGGGTACCATCCAGAACGGCAGGATGAACCGCCGGGGCGAGAAGAAGCGTATGGAGCAGTCGAACCTCGAGGACTTCCAGAACGTGCTGCAGAGCATCAAGGGCTGGGGCCTCTACTGGGAGAACTACTCGCCGACGCTGTTTGAGGACACGCCCCAGGGCATGACCTTCGACGCAGAGGCCGGCGAGGGCGTTGACTATTACTTCATGTACGGCGGCTCGGCCGACGGCGTCATCGCCCAGATGCGCCAGCTCACGGGCGATGTGCCGATGTTCCCGCTATGGACCTACGGCTACTGGCAGTCGAAGGAGCGCTACAAGACGGCCCGTGAGACGGAGTCGATAGTCGACCAGTACCGTAAGCTGCAGGTGCCCCTCGATGGCATCATCCAGGACTGGCAGTACTGGGGCTCGAACTACCTGTGGAACGCTATGGATTTCCTCTCCGAGGACTTCTCTAACGGCAAGCTGATGATTGACAACGTCCACAAGAAGCACGCCCACTTCATGATTAGCATCTGGGCCAGCTTCGGCCCGCAGACGCAGCAGTTCCGCGAACTCAACGAGAAAGGCCTGCTGCTGCCCATCGAGACGTGGCCGCAGAGCGGCATCTCCCACGTATGGCCCCCCGATATGAAGTACCCCTCGGGCGTGAAGGTTTACGATGCCTTCAGCCCCGTGGCCCGCGACATCTATTGGAAATACCTGAAGACGCTCTACGACTACGGCACCGACGCCTGGTGGATGGACTCTACCGATCCCGACTTCTTCAACCCGAAGGAGAGCGACTACGCACACCCCGTCACCGGCGGCACGTGGCGCTCGCTGCGCAACGCCTTCCCCTTGGAGACCGTGCGCGGCATCTACCAGTCGCAACGCAAGGACGACCGCGGCAAGCGCATCTTCATCATGACACGCTCGTCGTTTGCCGGTCAGCAGCACTACGGCTCCAATATGTGGAGCGGCGACGTCAACTCGTCGTGGGACATGCTGCGCAAACAGGTGCCTGCCGGACTGAGTTTCACGCTGACGGGCAATCCCAACTTCAACACCGACATCGGCGGATTCTTCTGCGGTTCGTACAACAACCGCGCCGGCTCGGCTCCGAAGAACCCGCAGTTCCAGGAGCTCTACGTGCGCTGGATGCAGTACGGCCTGTTCTGCCCCGTGTTCCGCAGCCACGGTGCCGACGCGCCGCGCGAGATCTGGCAGTTCGGCCAGAAGGGCGAACCCGTCTACGACGCCATCGAGAAGCAGATTCGCCTGCGCTACCGCCTTATACCTTATTTATATAGTCTGGCCTGGCAGGTGACTTCGAACAACGGCAGCTACATGCGCCCGCTGTTTGCCGACTTCGCCCAGGACAAGAAGGTTTGGAACATGACCGACGAGTTCCTCTTCGGCCATAGCATCCTCGCCTGTCCCATCGTCAACGCGCAGTACACTGCTGAGAGAATCATCCGCACCAATGCCATGACTGGCTGGGACCGCCAGAACAACACTAATGCTGACGATAACCTTAACGTCGATTGGAACGAGCCTAAGACCGCTACGAAATACCTGCCGAAGGGCACTGCGTGGTATGACTTCTGGACGGGCCAGCGCTATAGCGGCGGAAAGACCGTGACGCTACAGACCACGTTCGACCGCGTGCCGATGTTCGTCCGTGCCGGCAGCATCCTGCCCCTCGGCCCCGAGATGCAGTACGTCGGCGAGAAGCCGTGGGACAACCTTGAGATGCGCGTCTATCCCGGTGCCGACGCCCAGTTCACGCTCTACGAGGACGAGGGCGACAGCTACAACTACGAGAAGGGCGCCTACACGACAATTCTCTTTAGCTGGAACGACCGCAGCCGCACACTGACCATCGGCGAGCGCGACTTCAGCTATCCCGGAATGCTGCAGAAGCGCCAGTTCACCATCGTCCTGCCCGACGGTACGACTAAGACCGTCAGCTACGAGGGCAAGGCTGTGACTGTCAAGTTCTGAAGTTTTCGGAATTGTTTGCACAATTCAATTAAAAGTCGTACCTTTGCACCCATGATTACGCAAGACCAACTGAAAGACGTGCTCGACAGGGCTGACAAGCTGAAGCACTACCTCCGTATAGACGAGAAGCAGATAGAATGGGAGGAGGAAGACCTGCGCACCCAGGCCCCCGACTTCTGGGACGACCCGAAGCGGGCCGAGGCCCAGATGAAGAAGGTGAAGGGCATCAAGAAATGGATTGACGGCTACGACGAGGTGCGCACAATGGCCGACGAACTGCAGTTGGCTTTCGACTTCTACAAGGAGGAGATGGTGACGGAGCAGGAGGTTGACGAGGCCTACCAGAAGGCCATCAAGGCCATTGAGGACCTGGAACTGATGAACATGCTGCGCCAGGAGGAGGATCCGATGGACGCCGTGCTGAAGATCAACAGCGGCGCCGGCGGTACCGAGGCCCAAGACTGGGCACAGATGCTGATGCGTATGTATATGCGCTGGGCTGAGGCTCACGGCTATAAGGTGACCATCGCCAACCTGCTGGAGGCTGAGGATGCCGGCATCAAAAGTGTGACCATGCAGATAGAGGGCGGCGAGTATGCCTATGGCTACCTGAAGTCGGAGAACGGTGTCCACCGTCTGGTGCGTGTCTCGCCGTTCAATGCCCAGGGCAAGCGTATGACGTCGTTCGCCTCGGTGTTTGTCACGCCGCTGGTCGACGACACCATCGAGGTCTACGTCGATCCGGCCAAGCTCAGCTGGGACACGTTCCGCTCGTCAGGCGCCGGAGGCCAGAACGTCAACAAGGTGGAGTCGGGCGTCCGTCTGCGCTATTGGTATACCGACCCCGACACGGGCGAGGAAGAGGAAATCCTCATCGAGAACACAGAGACCCGCGACCAGCCGAAGAACAAAGAGCGTGCCCTGACGCTGCTGCGTTCACAGCTCTACGACCGCGCGATGAAGAAGCGCATGGAGGCGCAGGCCAAGATTGAAGCGGGTAAGAAGAAGATAGAGTGGGGCAGTCAGATACGCTCCTACGTCTTCGACGACAAGCGTGTGAAGGACCACCGCACCAACTTCGAGACCCGCGACGTGGAGAGCGTGATGAACGGCAAGCTCGACGGCTTCATCAAGGCCTACTTGATGGAGTTCGCCAGCGAGAACACGGAAGGATGAATAAAACGTAAATCGAAAATCGTTAAATAGAAAATTATCATTATGGCAAAGAATGTAGCAAAGCAGGCAAACCCGAAGCGGGTGGCCTACGAGAAGAAACAGCAGGAGAAGGGTGAGAAAGTCATCAAGTGGATTATCGGCGTGCTCATTGTGGTCGCCATCATCTACGCTGCCTATTCCATCTGGCTCGTGTCGTAATGAGCGGCATGGAGATTGAACGGAAGTTCCTGGTGCGCGGCTCGGACTACAAGCAGCGCGCCTACGCTTCCGACCGCATCAAGCAGGGCTATATCTGCAGTGGCCATGGGCGCACCGTCAGGGTGAGGCTCCGCGGCGGCCGCGGTTACTTGACCATCAAGGGCCCGTCGGTGGATGGCGGACTGAGCCGTTACGAGTTCGAGAAGGAGATAACGACCGATGAGGCCGAACACCTGTTCGCACTCTGCAAGCCGGGCATCATCGACAAGACGCGCTATCTCGTGAAGAGCGGGGACCACACCTTCGAGGTCGACGAGTTCTACGGCGAAAACGAGGGACTGGTGATGGCGGAGGTGGAACTGTCGTCGCCTGACGAATCGTTCGAAAAGCCCGATTTCATCGGTAAAGAGGTGACGGGCGACAGCCGCTTCTACAACGGCCATCTGCGGAAGTTCCCCTTCAGCCTTTGGGGCAGCACTTTAACAGAAGAATACCGATAACGGCACCGATGCTTACGCCCACGGCGTTGGCTGCGAGGTCGAACCAGTCGCCACTGCGGTGGCCGCCGGTACAGTATTGTTGTAACAGCTCCAGGACACCGCTCATCACGATGGGCATGAGCCACGCCCAGAAGAACAGCTTCTCATAATCGGGGCGGAGGTGCTGTCGCCAGTACTCCCACCAGATGACCGCGCACGTGCCGCCGTACATGACGAAGTGTGTCCACTTGTCGGCAAAGGCGACATTGTCTAATGGCGTCTCGGGGAAGAAGGGCGTGAGCGACAACACCCATATCAGGGCGATGCAAAGTGTCGAAAAGGGGTACTTCCGGGCGTATTTTCTGACCATTTTTATCATTCTGTGAACTTTTGCCGTCGTTTTGGGTGCAAAAGTAAGAATATTTTTATATTTTTGCAAGCGAAAAGCGAAGAATGTTGAAATGGCAAAGTTAGAAAGAGCAAACTTCAGCAGCAAACTTGGGGTCATCTTAGCCACGGCAGGCTCAGCCGTCGGTCTGGGCAACGTATGGCGTTTCCCCTATATGACGGGTGAGAACGGCGGCGCCGTATTCATCTTGATTTACGTGGTCTGTGTGTTGCTGCTGGGTATTCCCTGTATGATCAGCGAGTTTATCATCGGTCGTCACGGCCAGGCCAACACGGCGCGGGCCTTCCACAAGCTATCGGGCGGCATGCCGTGGTCGATTATCGGCTATATGGGCGTACTGACGGGCTTCCTCATCACGGGCTACTATGCCGTGGTGGCGGGCTGGTGCTTGGAGTACATCTGGGCATCGTTTATCGGTCAGATGCACGGCGACCCCGAATACTTCAAGACCTACTTCGCCGAGTTCTCGGGCGACCCGGTGAAGCCCATCTTCTGGACGGTCATCATCCTCGGCATCACCTATCTTATTATAGAGCATGGCGTGCGCGACGGCATTGAGCGGGCCTCGAAGCTGCTGATGCCCACGCTGTTCCTGCTGCTGCTCATCATTGTCGGTGCCTCGTGCATGCTGCCCGGAGCCGACAAGGGCATTGAGTTCCTGTTCAAGCCCGACCTTACGGCCATCAACAGCAATGTATTCCTCGCCGCCCTCGGACAGGCGTTCTACTCGCTCTCCATAGCCATGGGCTGCATCTGCACCTACGCCAGCTACTTCTCGAAGCAGACCAACCTGACGAAGTCGGCCGTACAGATAGGCGTCATCGACTCCATCGTGGCCATCCTCGCCGGACTGATGATCTTCCCCGCAGCCTTCTCCGTGGGCGTCAATCCCGACTCAGGGCCGTCGCTCATCTTCATTACGCTGCCCAACGTCTTCCAGCAGGCCTTCTCGGCCATGCCGCTCGTGGGCTATGTTATCTCGCTGCTGTTCTTCCTGCTGCTGTCGCTTGCAGCCCTGACGTCGCTGATTTCGCTCCATGAGGTCAGCACGGCCTTCTTCCACGAGGAGCTGGTCATTACGCGCAAGAAGGCGGCACTCTTAGTCACCGTCACGACCTGCATCATCGGTGTGTTCTGCTCACTGTCGCTCGGAGCCGTCGGCCACTCGCTGGAGTTTTTCGGCCGCTCGCTGTTCGACTGGTTCGACTTCGTCACCGGCCAGATATTCCTGCCCGTCGTGGGCTTCCTGACGTGTATCTTTATCGGCTGGTTCGTACCCCATAAGGTGGTACACGACGAGTTTACCAACTGGGGCACGCTGCGGGGGCGCTTCTTCCACTTCTACATCTTCCTCGTGAAGTACGTATGCCCCATTTGCATCCTGTTTATTTTCCTCCACCAATTCGGACTGATATAAGATGGAACGCGGAAACTTCGGCACAAAGATAGGCATCATCCTGGCTACGGCAGGCTCGGCGGTCGGTCTGGGCAACGTGTGGCGCTTTCCCTATATGGCTGGTGAGAATGGCGGTGCGGCGTTTATCGTCCTCTACTTTGGCTGCATCCTGCTGTTGGGCATTCCCGGCATGGTCAGCGAGTTCATCGTCGGGCGCCATGCGCAGTCGAATGCCTATCGTGCCTACGGCAAGATGGGTGGTCGCCCGTGGCGACTGGTGGGCATCCTCGGTATCCTTACCTCGACCATCATCCTTGGCTTCTACGCCGTGGTGGCTGGCTGGTGCCTGCAGTATCTCTTTGCCTCGGTTGCAGGCCAGCTCAGCGGCGATGCCGCCTATGTCCAGAACTATTTCCAGACATTCTCTACCGACCCCGTGAAGCCCTGCCTCTGGGGCGTCGGCTTTGTGCTGCTCACCCACTTGGTCGTTGTCCGAGGTGTGCAGCAGGGCATCGAGCGGGCGTCGAAAATCCTGATGCCGCTGCTGCTCATCCTGCTGGTCGTTATCGTCGTCGCCTCGTGCCTGTTGCCGGGAGCCATGGACGGTGTGCGCTTCCTGCTGTTGCCCGACTTCTCGAAGGTTACCCACAGCGTGCTCTTGGAGGCGCTTGGCCAGGCCTTCTTCTCGCTGTCGCTCGGCACGGCCTGCCTCTGCACCTACGCCAGCTATTTCTCGCGCAAGACCAACCTGCTGCGGTCGGCCACACAGATAGCCCTGCTCGACACCGTGATAGCCATCCTCGCCGGACTGATGATATTCCCAGCGGCCTTCTCCGTTGGTGTCAACCCCGACTCCGGCCCGTCGCTCATCTTCATCACTCTGCCCAACGTGTTCCAGCAGGCTTTCTCGGCCGTGCCCGTCGTGGGCTACGTCATCGGCATCCTGTTCTACGCCCTCTTGGTGTTTGCCGCCCTCACCTCTACCATCTCGATGCATGAGATAGGCACCGCCTTTTTCCACGAGGAGTTGCACTTGTCGCGCCCGAAGGCCGCCTGGATTCTGACCGTCGTCTGCTCCGTCCTCGCCGTCTTCTGTTCGCTCAGCGTCGGTGCCGTTGACGCCATCCGGCTCTTCGGCCTGTCGCTGATGGATTTCTGCGACTTGCTGACGGCTCAGGTCATGCTGCCTGCCGGTGCCCTGCTGACAAGCCTTATGCTCGGGTGGCTCGTACCCCGCCGTTTGCTCCATGATGAGTTTACCAACCAGGGCACCGTCAGTCTCCGCCTGTTCAGCGTCTGGCGCTTCTGCGTACGCTTCGTCGTGCCGCTATGCATCCTGCTCATCTTCCTCCACCAGTTTGGCGTGATATGAAGTTCTTTTATCTGCAGAAGTCCGACCGCCACGTCATCACGCTATTGCTGTGTGTCATTGTGGCAGCTTTGGCCGTCATCTATTTTACCGACAGCCGCGAGGATGAGGCTCCTGCAATGGAAGAAGTGAAGGCTCCCAAGGGCAGCAAGCACAAATACCCGAAGAAGACCTACACCTACAATCAGGGCCAGCCCCGACAGTCAGAGTTGTTCCCTTTTGATCCCAACACCGCCGACTCAACCGAGTTACTCCGTCTCGGCCTGCAACCCTGGCAGGTGGTCAACATTTACAAGTACAGAGCCGCCGGGGGCGTCTACCGCAAGCCGCGCGACTTTGCCCGCCTCTACGGGCTGACGCTGAAAGAGTATCGGCGTCTGGAGCCGTATATCCGCATCAGTGAGGAGAACCAGCCCGCCGAGAACTATTTCTACAAGTACGAACCCATCGAGGAAAGGGACACCGTGAAGTACCCAGTCAAGTTGCAGCCAGAAGAGCGCATCGTGCTGAACCGCGCCGACACCGCCCAACTGCGTAAGGTGCCCGGCATCGGCTCCTTCTTCGCCCGCAAGATTGTGGACTATCGTGAGCGCCTTGGCGGCTACTACCGTGTCCAGCAGCTCTTGGAGATTGAGGACTTCCCCGAGACCGCCGTCAGCTTCTTCATTATTCCCGACGGCACGGAGTTCCGCAAGATGAACCTCAACCGCCTCAGCCTCAACGAGCTGAAGCGCCATCCATACATCGGCTTCTACCGGGCCCGCGCCATCGTAGACTACCGCCGCCTGCACGGCCACATTGAGAGCCTGCAGCAGCTCAAGTTGCTGCCCGACTTCACGCCCGAGGCCATCGAGCGTCTGGAGCCCTACGTGGAGTATTGAAAAAGAAAAACGGGCTAATATTTTGTCGTTTCGCTTTTTTGCCGTACCTTTGCAGCTCGTATGGTACTGAATTACATTTGGATAGCTTTTTTCGTCATTGCGTTTGTCATCGCATTGGTGAAGTTAGTGTTCTTTGGCGACTTCGACGTGTTCCCGGCCATGATGGACTCCACGTTCTCGTCGTCGAAGACAGCGTTTGAGATTTCGCTCGGCCTGACGGGCGTGTTGGCCCTCTGGCTCGGCATCATGAAGATTGGCGAGCGGGGTGGCGTGGTCAACGTGCTGGCACGCTTGCTGAGCCCTGTTTTCACCAAGCTGTTTCCCGAGATACCCAAAGGGCATCCCGTGACGGGCAGCATCTTTATGAACGTTGCGGCCAACATGCTCGGCCTCGACAACGCTGCCACGCCCTTGGGACTGAAGGCCATGGAGCAGATGCAGGAGTTGAACACGAAGAAGGACACCGCCTCGAACCCGATGATCATGTTCCTCGTGCTGAACACCTCGGGCTTGACGCTCATCCCCATCTCTATCATGGTCTACCGTGCCCAGTTAGGTGCCGCTCAGCCTACCGATATCTTCATACCGATACTCCTGGCGACGTTCTTCTCGACGTTGGCGGGCATCATCGTTACCTCGCTTTACCAGCGCATCAACCTGCTGAACCGCACGCTCCTGCTCACGCTGGGCGGTGCCTGTGCCGTGATAGCAGGCATCATCTGGGGCTTCTCGCAGATGGACGGTGAACTGATGAACAAGGTGAGCACCTCCATTGCCAACATCCTGCTGATGACCATCATCATCGGCTTCATCCTGGCCGGCCTGCGCAAGAAGGTAAACGTCTACGACGCCTTCATCGAGGGCGCCAAGGACGGCTTTACCACGGCCGTGCGCATCATCCCCTATCTGGTAGCTATTCTCGTAGCCATCGGCGTGTTCCGTGCCTCTGGCGCAATGGACATGCTCATCGACGGCATAAAATGGGGGGTTGAGGCCACCGGATGCAACAGCGACTTCGTTGCCGCCCTGCCCACGGCCCTGATGAAGCCCCTCTCGGGCAGCGGTGCCCGTGGCATGATGGTCGACGCCATGACCACTTTCGGCGCCGACTCCTTCGTGGGCCGTCTGTCGTGCATATTCCAAGGCTCCACCGACACGACGTTCTACATCCTCGCCGTCTACTTCGGTTCGGTGAGCATCCGCTATACGCGCCACGCCGTGGCCTGCGGTCTGTTGGCCGACCTGGCCGGCATCATCGCCGCCATTGCAATCTGTTACATGTTCTTCGGATAGACTATGGCAAATCTGAAATCCCTCGCCAAGGACACGGCCATCTACGGACTCTCGAGCATCGTCGGCAGGTTTCTCAACTACCTGCTCGTGCCGCTCTATACCCACTACATGCCCAAGGAGTCGGGCGACTACGGCATCAGCACCAACGTCTATGCCTACACGGCGCTCATCCTCGTGCTGCTGACGTTCGGCATGGAGACCACGCTGTTTCGCTTTGCCAACGACGAGAAAGCCAAGCCCGACACCGTCTTCACGACCGCATTCGCCACTGTCGGCTCGCTGACAGTCCTGTTCCTGCTCTTCGTCTTCTGCTTCATCACGCCTATCAGCAGCGCCCTCGGTTATGCCGAGCATCCCGAATACCTGACGATGATGGCCGTCGTGGTGGCCCTCGATGCCTTGCAGGCCATACCGTTCTGCTACCTGCGCTTCCAGAAGCGGGCCGTCCGCTTTGCCTCGCTGAAGCTGCTCTTCATCCTGCTGAACATCGGGCTTAACCTGCTCTACTTCGTCTGGTTGGGCAAGACCTCCGTGTTCTATGTCTTCTTCATCAACCTGCTGTGTACCGCCTTTATCACGCTGTTTTTCATCCCCGACCTCTTCCGCATCCGCTGGTACTTCGACGGTCAGTTGCTGCGGCAGATGCTCAGCTATTCGTGGCCCATCCTCATCCTCGGCATTGCCGGCATTCTCAATCAGGTGGCCGACAAGATTCTGTTCCCACTGGTCTATCCCGACGAGACTGAAGCCAACGTGCAGCTGGGTGTCTATGGTGGCTGCGTGAAGATAGCCATGATTATGGCCATGATTACCCAGGCCTTCCGCTTTGCCTACGAGCCCATCGTCTTTGCCAAGAACAAGGATGCCGACAAAACCGAGTACTACGCTTCGGCCATGAAGTATTTCCTCATCTTCACGCTGCTGGCCTTCCTCTGCGTTGTCGGCTGGATGCCCCTGCTGCAGTATATCATAGGCGAGGACTACCGCGAGGGCCTCGGCGTGGTGCCCATCGTCATGGTGGCCGAGATTATGATGGGCGTCTACTTCAATCTGTCGTTCTGGTACAAGCTCATCGACAAGACCATCTACGGCGCGTGGTTCTCGCTGGCCGGCTGCGCCGTGCTTTTCCTGGTCAACATTCTGTTCATCCCGAAGTACGGCTACTGGGCCTGTGCCTGGGGCGGCGTGGCTGGCTACGGCACGGCGATGGTGCTGAGCTACATCGTCGGTCAGCAGAAGAATCCCATTCCCTATCCCATGAAGGACATCGCGGTCTACGTGCTGGCTGCCGCCTGTGCCTTCTGCGTCATGTACTTCACGGGCAGCCGCCTCCCCGAATGGGGAGCACTCGCCGTCAACACCGTGCTCATCGTCGCCTTCCTTGCCGTGATCGTCAAGCGCGACCTGCCGCTCAGTGGTCTGCCCGTCGTCGGCCGTTACTTCCGGAAAAACAAGTAATCGCTTCTGCCGCCTATGTTGTCAAGCATCCTAAGCATCGCACTCGTTATTAACGAGTTGATGGCGTCGAACGCCGGCTCAGTGATGAGTCCGGCTTATAACTTCGACAGCTGGATAGAGCTGTACAATCCGACCAGCCAGACCATCGACCTGTCGGGTATGTACCTCAGCGACGATGCCGACAACCTGAAGCGCTGGCAGATGCCCAATAACGTCGGCTCCGTTCCTGCCAAGGGTTTTCGCGTGGTGTGGTTAGGTTCCGACGAAATCCTCACCAACCAGGCGCCTTTCAAGCTCGACTGCGATGGCGGCATCATCTTCCTCAGCGACCGCAGCGGTCAGATCGTCACCAGTGTGTCGTACCCTGAAGCCCTGAGCCGCACCGCCTGGGCCCGCAAGACTGATGGCGGCGACGACTGGGGCTGGACCGCCAATGCCACGCCCGGAGCCACCAACGCGACGTCGGTCTTTGCCGACAAGCGGCTCGACGCGCCCGAGGTTAGCGAGGGCAGTCGGCTCTTTACGGGCACGCTTACCGTTAAGGTCGACATCCCCAAGGGCATCACGCTGATGTACACCACCGACGGCAGCGTGCCGACGACCACATCGGCAGGCACGGCCCGAAAGAGCTCTGACGGGAAGTTCATCGTCAGCGCTACGACGAACTACGTGTTCCGCCTGTTCCGCGACGGCTACCTGCCCAGCGTGCCCGTCGCCCGCAGCTATATCCGTACCACCAGCCAGTACACCATTCCCGTCATCTCCATCGTTGGCGACGAGCGCTACTTCACCGACCCGATGTGGGGCATCGACGTCAAGGGCCAGAACGGCATAGCCGGCAACGGCCGCGACGATCCCGTCAACTGGAACCAGCCGTGGGACCGCCCCGTGAACTTCAGCTATATCAGCCCGACCGGCGGGGTGCTGTTCAATCAGGACGTGAACATCAGCGTCTCTGGCGGCTGGTCGCGCATGAGCAGTCCCCGCTCGATGAAGCTGAAGTCTAACAAGATTTTCGACGGCCAGAACCACCTCGACTACGCCTTCTTCCCGCAGAAGCCCTACATCCGCAGCAAGGCCCTGCTGGTGCGCAACGGCGGAAACGACTCCTACTCGCGCTTCATGGACCCGGCCCTGACCACCATCGTCCAGCGGTCGGGCATCGACCTCGACGTGCAGAGCACCGTCCAGGTGGCTGAGTATATCAACGGCCGTTTCAATGGCGTGCTGAACCTGCGCGAGCCTAATAACGACAAGTTCGTCTATGCCAACTACGGCTACGACGACGAGGAAATCGACATGTTCGAGAACGATAAGTTCCGCAACGGCACCAGCGCCGCCTACAACCATCTGTGCGACCTGGGCGAGAAAATCAATGACGCGGGCGTCTATGACGAGATCAAGACGCTGCTCGACATCGACGAATTCACCAACTACATGGCCGCCGAACTGTTTCTTGGCAACGACGACTGGCCCAACAACAACGTCAAGGCCTACCGCAGTCAGCAGGACGGGCGCTTCCGTTTCATCCTCTTCGACCTCGACCAGCCCTTCAACGCGTGGGGACACACCATCTCCTCGATCGACGACTACGACTGGGTCAAGATGGTCCACCTGTTCAAGAACCTGCTCAAGCACGACGAGTATCGCCGTAAGTTCATCGACACATTCTGCATCATAGCGGGCAGCGTCTTCGAGAAGAACCGCGCCACGGCCATCGTCGACGAATTGGCCGACGCCATGCGCCCGATGCAACAGCTCGACAACAGAAATCCCGACGGCACCGCCAATAACATCAAGAGCAAGCTGGCCACCCGACTCGACGCGGCGCTTAGTCAGCTGCAGCAGTACAAGCCCATGCAGCTCAGTGGTGCTAAGAAGTTGAGTCTGCAGGCCGCTGCCGACACCGAGGGTGCCAACATCTTCATCAACGGCATCGACGTGCCATACGCTGCCTTCAACGGCAAGCTCTACGCCCCCGTCCGCTTAGAGGCCAAGGCACCGGCGGGCTACACCTTCACGGGCTGGCACAAGTTGTCAGGCGCTTTCGTCCAGGTGTTCGGCTACGGCGACAGCTGGCGCTACTACGCTGCCGGCGAGGGTGCCATCGGCTGGCAGACCATCGGCTTCAACGAGTCGTCGTGGGGCTCGGGGACTGCCCCCCTGGGCTATAAGATGAGCGGCGTGAAAACCACCGTCAGCTATGGCTCCGACCCTGACCGCAAGCACCCCACCACCTATTTCCGCAAGGAGATTACCCTCGATGTCGCGCCGAAGAGCAGCGACCTCTTCCAGCTCAACTACCAGGTTGACGACGGCTGCGTCGTCTGGGTCAACAATCGTGAGGCAGGCCGCGTCAATATGCCTGGAGGCACCGTCCGTTACGATACCTTCTCCTCCACATACGCCGGCGACACACCCATGACAGGCACGCTCGACCTGAATCCGGCACTCTTCGTCAAAGGCACCAACATCATCGCCGTCGAGGTGCACAATACCAGCTACACCTCCAGCGACCTGTATTGGGATTGCGAGTTGCTGACATCCATAGGCACCAACACCAACGACGACATCCTGACAGACCCGGTCGTCGACTTGGCCGACGAAGGTAAGTTCACGCTGACGGCCTGCTTCACGCCGCTGACCGACACCGAGCGTCGTGCCCAGGGCTTCACGCCCGTGTGTATCAATGAGGTGAGTGCCGCCAACACCGTCTTCGTCAACGAGTTCTTCAAGCGCAACGACTGGGTGGAACTCTTCAACACCACCGACAAGCCCGTCGACGTGAAGGGCATGTTCCTGAGCGACGACCCGGAGAATCCCCAAAAGTACCAGATAACGGCTGCTGTAATTCCTGCCCACGGCTACCTCATCGTCTGGTGCGACAAGCTGGAACCGCAGTCGCAGCTGCACGCCCCGTTCAAGCTGGCTGCCGAGGGCGGCACCGTACTGCTCACGGCGGCCGACGGCAGCTGGACCGATTGCATCAGCTACACGCCGATGAAAGGCGACGAGACCGTAGGCCGCTATCCTGACGGCAGCCGCGACGTGGTCACGATGAACGTGCCCACCATCGGCAAGCCCAACCTCGCGGGCAGCTACTCTGAGACAGTCGGACAGCCCGTCGTCGACGGCATCCGCGAGGTGATGGCCCGGCATGGCTCCACGCCGCAGATTTACAACCTGAAGGGCCAGGCCGTCGAGGGCACCCTGCGCCCCGGCATCTACATCCAGAACGGACGTAAGTTCATAAAGAAATAAACACATACCATCAATGAAAACAAAAAGCATTATTCTGACATTTGCCTGTATGGCAGCCCTTGGCGCCCGTGCCGACGAAGGCATGTGGACGCTCTACAACCTGCCCAATGCCGTCTACGAGAAGATGCGCCTGGAGGGTTACCAGCTCCCCTACGACAAACTCTACCAGGCCGACGACGCCATCATGAAGGCCGTCGTCAACTTCTCGGGCTACTGCTCGGGCGTGGTCGTCTCGCCTGACGGGCTCGTCTTCACCAACCACCACTGCGGCTTCGAGTCCATCCGCTCGCACTCCACCGTCGAGCACGACTATATGCTCAACGGCTTCATTGCCAAGAGCTACGACGAGGAGCTGCCCAACAAGGATATGTTCGTCTCGTTCATGGTCGAGCAGAAAGACGTCACCGACCAGCTCTTGGAGCAGGGTTTCGATAAGATGGCGAAGGACCGCCGTGCAGAGTTCCTCGACAGCATCGAGAACGCCATGTCGAAGGCCGTCCGTGAGCAGGACTCCACGCTGCACTTGGAGCTGAAGCCCTTCTACGAGGGCAACCGCTACTTCGCCACCACCTACCGCGACTTCCGCGACCTGCGCCTGGTCTTCGCCATCCCCAAGTCGATGGGTAAGTTCGGCGGCGAGACCGACAACTGGATGTGGCCGCGCCAGACGTGCGACTTCTCCGTCTTCCGCATCTATGCCGACCCGAAGACCAACGGTCCGGCAGCCTACTCAAAGGACAACGTGCCCTACCACCCACAGCACTGGGCCCGCGTCTCGGCCGAGGGCTACAAGGAGGGCGACTTCTCGATGACGATGGGCTACCCCGGCTCCACCTCGCGCTACCTCAGCAGCTACGGCATCCGCGAGCGCTATGAGGAGAACGCCATCCGCGCACAGGTGCGCGGCGTGATGCAGGAGGTGATGAAGCGCCACATGGACCAGTCGGAGGCCGTCCGCATCAAGTACGACTCGAAGTATGCCCAGTCCAGCAACTACTGGAAGAACTCCATCGGCATGAACAAGTGCATCGACTCCATCGGCCTCATCGGCCAGAAGGAGCAGTTTGAGGGGCTCATCCGCCAGTGGCAGGACTCCACCGGCCTGTTCAAGGGCCAGCTCGACTTCCCCCAGATGGAGCGCTTCTACGCCAAGCGGCTCGCCACCAGCAAGGCCTATATGTACTTCGGCGAGACCTTCGGCCGCACCGACGAGCTGTCGCGCCGCGCCATGCTCATTCATAACGGTGCCAACCCCGTGGGCCACGGCCGCCGCCAGCATATCAACATCAAGGACAACAGCGACACCTGGGACTACGACACCGACCGCGAGACGCTCGGCACACTGCTCCGCAACTACCGCGAGAAGGTGACCGACGAGCGCTACCTGCCCGAATTCTACAAGACCATCGACGAGCGCTTCGGCGGCGACTGCCAGAAGTATGCCGACTTCCTCTACTCGAAGTCGCGCCTGATGAAGAAGGGCAAGCGCCTCTACCCGAACAAGAAGTCGTTCTACAAGGACCCCGGCGTGAAGTTCGGCCTCGACCTGACGGAGCTCTATGCCGACCTGCGCAAGGAGTTCGGCACCGTGCGCGACACCATCAACCAGCAGGAGCGCTACCTCTGTGCCGCCAAGCTGCGCATGGAGGAGGACATGCCCCACTATAGCGACGCCAACTTCACCATGCGCCTCTCGTACGGACAGGTCAAGGAGTACCGCCTCGGCAACATGCGCTCAGGCTACCGCACCACAGCACCGAGCATGGTGGCCAAGATGAAGACCGGCGATACCGTCGAGGACTACAAGGTGGAGCCCGAGATGATCGACCTCATGCAGCAGGCCGGCGACATGCCCCTCTGCTTCCTCACCACCAACGACATCACCGGCGGCAACAGCGGCTCGCCGATGTTCGACGGCAAGAACCGGCTCATCGGCCTCGCCTTCGACGGCAACTGGGACAGCCTCTCCAGCGACATCTTCTTCGACTCGCAGCTGGCACGCTGCATCGGCGTCGACATCCGCTACGTTCTCTATATGATGGACAAGTGGGGACACGCCGACCGCCTCATCCGCGAAATCAATGCGCAGTAGGCCCGCCATAGTCACCATCCTCTTGCTCCTGAGCACCGTCGCAGGTGCTCAGGAGTACTACTATAACCTGAAGTTCCGCCTCTCGCCCAAGAACTTCGCCGACACCGTCGCCATCGAGGTCGCCGACGGCCGCATCTACCTCCCCGTCATCATCAACGGCCAGCCCCACCGCTTCCTCCTCGACACCGGCGCCTCCATGGGCGCCATTTTCACCGGCTCCCCCCTCCTCGCCCCCCTTTCCGCCTCCGCCCTCCCCTCCGCCTCCGCCCCCTCTGTCGGCTATGCTGCGGCGGTGCCGCAGCCCGTCGGCACCATCACCTCCCACGACGCCACCGGCCAGGCCCGCTCCACCGAAGTCCTCCGCCTCCCCCCTCTCCAGATAGGCCGCCTCACCATCACCGGCTACCACGCCAACCGCCTCAGCCGCCTCTCAAAGGATAACACTTGCGAAGGCATCATCGGCTTCGACATCTTCAACAAGGGCCTGCTGGCCAAGATCGACACGCGCCACCGCCGCCTCATCCTTACCGACCGCCGCCGCCACTTCAGCCGTGAGCCGGGCTTCGAGGCCCGCTACCGTCTCCGCCGCCACGTGCCCTTCGTCGCCCTTACGCCCTTCGGCATCTACAACGACGAGGCCCGTTTCGACACCGGCGACCGCTCGCTCTACGCCCTCTCGCGCCAAAGCTTCGAAGCCGCCATCGCCGATATCCCCGGTGAGATAGAGCCGCAGGTCGAGGCCCGCACCCACGGCAGCCAGCGCATCAGCCACTTCGGCACGGAGACCACCGACGAGGTCGCCGCCCTCTGTCTGCGCGCCTTGAAGTGGGGCGACTTCAGCTTCCGCAACGTCCGCACGCTGACCGCCCAGGGCCCGTCGGCCATTGGCAGCGCCCTCCTCGACTACGGCGCCGTCATCATCAACCCGCGCCGGCGCCGCCTGCTGTTCCAGCCCTACGACGGCGGCGGCACCCAGTGCTGGGTCGACAACCGCCTGCCCGACATCTACTACATCCCCGACCGCCAGGGCCGCCCCACCGTCGGCCTCGTCTGGGAGCAGAGCGAGCCCTACCGTCAGGGTTTCCGTCAGGGGGACGTCATCACCGCCGTCGACGACACCCCCATCCGCTCCGTTGCCGACTTCACCCATTTCCCCTTCATTGCCAACCAGACCTACACCGTCACCGTCAGCGACAAGCACGGCAACACCCGCCAGATAAGCCTGACCAAATAGGGGGGGGGAGCTGGCCCGCAGGAAAAAAAGTTGGAAATCGTTTGGCTGTTTCATCCGTTTTTCGTATTTTTGCAGAATAAAACGACTGGAATGAAGAAACTGTATATTGAGACCTACGGCTGCCAGATGAACGTAGCCGACTCCGAGGTGGTTGCCTCGGTCATGAAGATGGCGGGCTACGAGACGACCGACGACCTCGGTCAGGCCGACGCCGTCTTTCTGAACACCTGCTCGGTGCGCGACAATGCCGAGCAGAGAATCTACCACCGCCTCGAGGCCCTGAACGCCTTGCGGCGCCAGCGCCCCATAATTATCGGTGTGCTGGGCTGCATGGCCGAGCGCGTGAAGGAACAGCTGCTCGAGCAGCACGGTGTCGACCTCGTGGCAGGTCCCGACGCATATATCTCGCTGCCCGACCTCATAGCGCAGGCCGAGACCGGCCATAAGGCCATCAACATTGAACTGTCGACCACCGAGACCTATCGCGACGTGGTGCCCCAGCGCATCGGTCTGGGCCACAAGATCGGGGGCTTCGTCAGCATCATGCGCGGCTGCAACAATTTCTGCCACTACTGCATTGTGCCTTACACCCGTGGCCGAGAGCGCAGCCGCGACGTGGAGAGCATATTGAGAGAGGTGCGCGACCTGCGCGACCGCGGTTTCCGCGAGGTGACGCTGCTCGGACAGAACGTCAATTCGTATAGCAGCCCGCTGGGGGATTTCCCCTACCTGCTGCGCCGTGTAGCTGAGGAAGCGCCCGACATGCGCATCCGCTTCACCACCTCGCACCCCAAGGACATGAGCGACGAGACGCTGCAGGTGATTGCCGACATGCCCAACGTCTGCCGGCATATCCACCTGCCCGTGCAGTCGGGCTCCGACCGCATTCTGAAGCTGATGAACCGCAAGTATACCCGCGAGTGGTACCTCGACCGCGTCAGCGCCATACGCCGCATCATTCCCGACTGCGGCCTGTCGACCGACATCTTCGTAGGCTACTGCTCCGAGACCGAGGAAGACCACCAACTGTCGCTCTCGCTGATGCGCGAGGTGGGCTACGACTCAGCCTTCATGTTCAAGTACTCGGAGCGCCCCGGCACCTACGCCTCGAAACACCTGCCCGACGACGTGCCTGAGGAGGTGAAGCTGCGCCGCCTGAACGAGCTGATACAGCTACAGACGGAAATCTCTGCCCAGCAGAACCGTAAGGACGAGGGCCGCGAGTTCGACGTCTTGGTGGAGGGCTTCTCCAAGCGCTCGCGCCAGCAGCTCTGCGGCCGCACCGAGCAGAACAAGATGGTGGTGTTCGACCGTGGTGACCACCACATCGGCGAGACCGTCCGCGTCCGCATCACGGGTAGCACCAGTGCCACGCTGATGGGCGCCTTATGCCCATAACCTGGCGCCTTTTGCACGTAAACCCCCGGTTTACAATCATAAACCCCCGCCTTTTGCCTGTAAACCGGCGCCTTTTGCCAGGGTGTCGGTTCAGGTGTTGGTTCCAGCTTTATAAGACCTGTAAAGAGCATGGTTTTGCCGATTATTTCGGCCGTTTTTGCTATTATAGTTGTTATTCGCACTTTTTACCCTGCACTTCCTGCACTTCTTACACCTAAAATAGTTCAACAGGTGCAGGAAGTGTACGTTGTTTCCTGCGAAAAACAATTATGTGAGTGTTTTTTGAGAAAAGAGGGGTGACTTTTGCACCGATGTTTGGCCGTATGGAGAAAAATGTGTAACTTTGCAGGCAACTGAATAACCTTTATGATGTACAACAAACTACTGACTACTATCACCATTGCCATATTGGCACTGACTGCATCGGCCCAAGTTCCCGCCTTCCCCGGAGCCGAGGGCCACGGACGCTATACCGATGGCGGACGCGGCGGCAAAGTTATCCACGTCACCAATCTCAACGACTCAGGCACTGGTTCGCTGCGCGAAGCCGTGAAGGGCAACAGCAAGAAGATTATCGTCTTCGACATCGGCGGCGTCATCCCATTGAAGTCAAACCTGACCATCGGTCCGAACACCACCATCGCCGGACAGACGGCTCCCGAGCCGGGCATCACGCTGCGCTACTACACCGTGCAACCATCGGAGAATAATGTCATCCGCTTCATCCGTATCAGGAGGGGGGAGGAAAAGGACATCAACGACGGTGCCGACGCCATCTGGCAGCGCAATAAAACCGGCATCCTGCTCGACCACTGCTCGTTCTCATGGTCGATCGACGAGGTGGCTTCGTTCTACGACAACAATAATTTCACCATGCAGTGGTGTACCATCGCCGAGAGCCTGGTGCATCCCGGCCATTCGAAGGGTGCCCACGGCTACGGCGGCATCTGGGGTGGCAAGCTGGCCTCGTTCCACCACAACCTCATTGCTCACGTGGCTAATCGGTCGCCACGCTTCAACGGTGCCCGCTACGACGGCAACTACGAAGACAACAAGCTCTACAACGAGTGTCTGTGGGGTAACGCTCTGCAGGCCGAGAACGTAGACTTCCGCAACTGCGTCGTGTTCAACTGCGGAAATGGCTGTTACGGCGGCCCCGGAGGCGGACAGGTGAATATGGTGAATAACTACTACAAGAGTGGGAATGGTGGTAAGACCACCACCATCACCAAGGTCTCGGTGGCCACCGCTGACAACGCCACCTCGACGACACCCTACATGGGCATGACGAGCCGTTACTACATCAGCGGCAACCAGCTCGACGGGACAGCCAAGGACTGGGCAGGCGTGACCTATGATAATGGTACCAAGACCCAGAACGGCGAACGCTACACCCCCGACCCCAACCACTACTACGCCGTCGACAACTGGACCGAGATAGACGGCGTGGACTGTCTGCCCATCAAACTCACGGAGCCTGCCCCGGTAGGTGAGGTGACCACACATACTGCGGCGAAAGCCTTCGACTTGGTGCTGAGCTATGCCGGTGCCTCGCTCTGCCGCGATGATGTTGACAAGCGCTACGAGACGGAGACCCGTAGTGGGAAGGCTACCTACAAAGGCTCGGCCACAAGCTACGAAGAGAACGGCGTGACAAAAACGTGTACGCCCACCTTTGGCCGCATCGACAAGGTAAGCGACGTCAACGGCTATACCGAAGATAACTTCGGGACAGGCAGCCGCCCCGAGGGTTTCGATACTGACGGCGACGGGATTCCCGATGCTTGGGAGACTGCTAACGGCCTTGACCCCTATGATGCTACCGATGCCGCCCTCAAGACCATCGACAGTGAGCGCGAGTGGTACTCGAATCTGGAGGTCTATCTGAACTCACTGGTTGAGGACATCATGAAGGCCTGTCAGGCCGAAGGCGATGGGGCTGTGGATGAGTATTACCCAGCTTGGCAGCAGCCCACGGAAAGTCCTGACGATTCGGAAGAGCCTCAATATGAGATTATGAGCTATGAGCTGAGCGCGCAGACCAATACTGACGAGAATACGTCGGCAGTGTATAGCTTTAAAGATGGTTTCACCATCAGCAACAATAATAAAAAAGGATATGCAACAGGCTCAGAGAACGGCGTAAAATACTCCGCCGGTGTGCAGTACACCATCAACCTGCCTGAGGGCGTAAGCATCAGCCAGATTACCTTCAGCGGCTATGACAACTATGGCGACGCCGACAGTTATATCGGCGAGGTGGCTGGCACTCTGTATGGCGAAACTGACTACTTGTTCCCGAAGAAGGACGGCAGTGGCGCCTATACGCTGGCGACGCACACCGTGAACTTCAGCAAGCCGCTGTCGGGCAGCATCACCTTTACGCCAAAGGGCAAGCAGGTGGTGTGGGTCATCACGCTGACCAGCAAGAAGGCAGTGAATCCAGACCCCGATCCTGATCCGGTCATCACGCCTGGCAATGTTGACGGCAACGAAACGGTTGACAGCAGTGACGTGACGGTCCTTGTCAGCCATCTGTTTGGTCAGACGCCCGATGACTTCGTCAGCGAGGCTGCCGACGTGAACGGCGACGGCGAGGTGAACATTGCCGACGTCACCGCTCTTATAGCCAAGATAATAAAAGGAAACGATAACAATAACGAAAACGGAGATGAATAAGAAACTAATCCTGCTCCTGCTCTTGGGGGCAATGTCAACAACACTGATGGCCCAGCGCCATACCGACAAGTTGGACCGCGGGCTGGTGGTAGTTCAAGCAGGCTCGGCGGGCAACAGTAAGTGGAACCGCGTGACATGGCGACGCCTATCAACGGAGTATTATAATGTGAAGTACAATTTGTACAAAGACGGTGTAAAGTATGCCTCAAACCTGGAAACGACCAATTTTTACGACGAAAAGAATGGACTTCCGTCATCCCAGTATCAGGTAGCTGCCGTCGTAAACGGCGTGGAGCAGGCTAAGTGCGACCCAATGAAGGCTTGGGCGCAAAAAGTACATAATCAAAACGGGCGTTTTCCAAGTGGATACCTTGATATCGGCTTAGCTCCCGTTTACGACCGCGATGGAAATGAGGTCACGTCTCACTATAGTCCAAATGATATTGAAATGGCCGACCTTGACGGTGACGGCCAACTGGAAATCATTATCAAGCGTATCAATACAGTTGATGCAGCTGGCTATGACAGTGGTCTGACAGATGCAAATGGCAAACCGCGCTACATCATTTATCCGAAGAATTCGAAGGAGTTTGTCGTGCTCGATGCTTATGACGTTGACTGGCAAACTGGGGTGGCCACCCTTCTTTGGCGTATTGACTGCGGTCCGAACATGGTCAGCCATATGTCTACGGAGATAAACATCATAGCTTTCGACTGGGACGAGGACGGCAAGGCTGAAGTCGTGCTGCGCGGTGCCGACAATATGATTATCTACGGCCCTGACGGTAAGACCGTTAAGAGCAATATCGGCAATATGTCGTTGAACACCCGGGACACATGGTACACGACCAACGAAAAAGGTTCTTCGACAGGCAGCATGGCCTATACCCACTCAGGAGCGGAGTACCTATTGTATTTGAATGGTAAGACAGGCGATATTTATCAGCAGATGGAATATCCACTGAAACGGTTGGAGAGTAACGAGACAGACCTTGATAAAGCCTGGGGCGACGGTTATGGGCACCGCTCGTCGAAGTATTTCTTTGGCGCGCCTTTCCTCGATGGACGCAAGGCTAGCCTGTTCCTAGGACGAGGTATCTATACCCGGCATAAGATGATTACTATGAACCTTGATCGAGGCTCGCACCAGTGGACGAAACGCTGGCGTTGGGATTGCAACAACAATAGTAGCCCTTGGTATGGCAACGGCTATCATAACTACATCATAGCCGACGTCGATGAGGATGGGCGCGACGAGATTGTCTATGGTTCGATGGTCATAGATGACAATGGAATGGGACTTTCCACCACAGGCTATGGCCATGGCGATGCGCAGCATGTGAGCGACTTCGACCCTTATCGTAAGGGACTGGAGTTTTTTGGCTGCAATGAAGACAAACCAGCCAATAACTACCGTAATGCCACTACCAGCGAAGTGTATTTTAGGAAAACTGCTACAGGTGATGACGGTCGTGCCATAATGGCAAACATCTCCAACGATTATCCCGGATCTTTTGGACGTTCAGCTAGTATGGGTACGTGGATGAGCAGCATAAGAGACACCGAAGTATCTGGAGTCGAAAAAATCACCGATGACAAGAATGATGATAACCATCATCTGAATTTCCGTATCTATTGGGACGGTGACTTGTGCTCTGAACTCCTCGACAGCCCGGGTACTGAAAGCTATGCAGGCATTGTCAAGGCAGGGACTGGCAGAATATTTCTTACCGACAATGGAGGGTCGATGAACAATGGTTCGAAGAACAATGCCTGCTTCGTGGGCGACATCATCGGTGACTGGCGTGAGGAAATTATTGTCAGGCTTGGAACTAATATCCGCGTCTTCACAACAGGTGCAGGCACAAACTATTCGCTGCCCACACTCTGGAACGACCACCAGTACCGCCAAGCGATGGTGTGGCAGATGATGGCCTACAACCAGCCGCCCCACCTGAGTTACTTCCTTGGCGAGCTGGAAGACATCACCGTGGCTCCGCCGACGCTGACCAACGAAGGGCGTACGGAAATAGAGAACGGTGGAACCATCAGCAGTGGTTCGAGCAATGATCACCTACTGATATGCGAGACCAACGATATGACTGTCAACGTTAACGACGGGGCTTCACCTGCTGTGCTTGTGGTCAATACACCGACATGGGTGCAAGGTCATGACAACAATAATAATATAACCACCACGACCTATATCCACACTCTGACCGGCGGTGCCTTCACGGGCAAGATGCGGCTGGTGAAGCAGGGCAACGGCGTGCTCGAACTGCCTAGCGTCGAGGAGACCTACACGGGTAATTCCGATGTTTGGGCTGGCACGCTGCGCTTCAACGGCACGATGAAAAGCAGTCCCGTCTGGCTGAACCGCCATACGACGCTCAAAACCAACGGCGGTACGTTCAGCGGTGGCATTACAGCCGATTACGGCTCGACCATCGCAGTGGGCAGCGAAGGCATCACCGTTGGTACACTGACGCTGAACCACGGTGCGCGGCTCGTCATTACGCTCAACAACAACATAACAGCAAGCCAGGTGAACGTAAGCCAGCTTGTGCTCAACAGCAAGACCGGCGACGCTTGGGAGAATTACGGTCCGAAGTACCTGAAGCCCGTCGTCGAGTTCCGTGCTGAGAGTGGCTCTATAGCCGATGGCACCTACGACTTGGGTACCATCAGCAACTTTGAGGGCGAAGCCATCATTGAGGGTTTGGATGGCGTCAGCCAGTACAGTTTTGAGAGCAGCAATGGTCACCTCTTCCTTGTCGTGGGTACGGGCGAGGCCGTAATCTGCCCTGAGGCCACGTTTGCCGTCAGCGGGTACCATTCGACCACCGACGGTGTTCTGCCCATCGTCAGCATCAATCCCGGTACGTTCAGCTATAGCGGCAGTGAAGTCACCCCAACAGTTGAGACCACGTTCAACGGCGAACCGGTAGATCTGCTGATGCTCTACAGTGAGGACTATGAAAAGGCAAATAGTGTAATTGGATGGACTAGTGGTGGCGCAAATATGAGCATTGGTGTGGGTGATACCGACCATGGGAAGTTCTTCTTTGTCAACACAGGCACCATTAACACGCGTTACACTTATACGCGTCTAAGCGACATTGACCTAGCGAATGCCTGCAGCTACACCATAGAGTTTGATTTGGCCATTAAGTCAGGTAATACTGATGGTGTGGAGTTCTGCGTGATGAGTAAAGGCGGTAAAAACCCCACTAATAATTGGGACAATTATGCCGCAATCAACAGCAACGCCAATATGCTATTTGATATAACTGCCCCAAAGAACTCTACCTCTTATAATGTCAACGGAACAGAGAAAACAACCAATCTTGCGTCGGAGACGTGGTATCATTACACACTTGATGTCGACCGCATGGCTGGGATTGTAACGTGGGCCATTTCGAACGGGGATAAAGGAATATTCACATTACCAGAGGGTACAAGTAGCGAATTTGACGGATTCTATTTAGTGGCAGGCCGTTATTATTCTACCTTCAAATTCGACAATATCCGCATCTACCGTACTGACGGCGCGATGTTTGCCTTCCCAAGCGTGGGTACGCTGACGGTGACGACAAGCTATCCCGGCTGTCAGTCGGCCACGGCTACATACGAGGTTACGGAGGCAATCACACCGGGCGACGTCAATAAGGATGGCAAGGTGAACATTGTCGACGTGGCTGTAACCATCAGCTACATGACTGGCCAAGAGCCCGAAGGTTTCGAGAAGGCTGCCGCCGATATCGACTGCAACGGTACCGTCGACAAGGCCGACTTGGATGCGATTGTCGCACGCATCGGCTGGTAAGTAACGACAATAAAAAGACAACTTTGACAAATCTTCTCTCTTCGAGCGGTTGTCAAAGTTGTCTTTTTTGTTGCTGTAATATTATAGGCTGAAGAAGCCGAAGAAGTAGGCGGCGGCAACCCAGCTGCGGTTGCTCATGTTGCGGGCCTCGCCTACGCGCGAACCATTTTTATATACATCGCCGTTGGAGCGGACCTCGCCTACGCGGCGGCCGTCCTCGTAGATGTCGCCGTTAGAGCGGATTTCACCAACGCGGCGGCCGTCCTTGTAGACATCGCCGTTGGAGCGCAGCTCACCCTTGCGTGAGCCGTTGACATAGATGTCGCCGTTGGAGCGGAACTCGCCTTTGCGGGTGCCACCGATATAGACATCGCCATTGGAACGGATTTCGCCTTTGCGCGAGCCGCTGACATAGAGGTCCATGCCGCTGCTGCTCGATGGTGCTGCTGAGCGCGAGAGGCTGGTGGAGGTGTTGGTGCTCGATGTAACGGTTGTTGTAGACCTCGTAGCCGTCATGGCGCCGTCGGTAACGCGGGTGGTAGTCGTGGTTGGTCGTGCTACTGCGGTGGTGCTGGAATTGCTGTTGTTGCTATTGTTGCCAGTACCGGTGATGGTACCAACGGTGGAGACCACGTGGCCGATGGTGTATTGTGCGCTGTTGATGTCGTACATGGCGCTGTTGATGCTCGACAACGTGTTGCCACAGGCTGTCAGGGCCGTGGCCGTGATGAAGGTTAGGAATGTCTTTTTCATTTTGTTTTTAGTTTTATTGGTTAATGATTGTTACACGATGCTTTCCCCTTCGATGTACTGAGACATGAACAGATGCTCGCCGTCGTAGACGACGTATGTGAACTGGCTGATCCAGTCGCCCAGAATAATCATGCGGGCCTTTTTGGTGAGTTGCAGGTCAACCTCGATGTGGCGATGACCGTAGATGAAGTAGTCGACGTTGGAGTGGTACTGTATATAGCGCTTGGTGTAGAGCACCAGATGTTCGCGGTCCTCGCCCATATATGCAGGCGGACCGTCGGCTTCATGCTTGCGGCGTGAGTGCTTGGCCCAAGTCAGTCCGAACCACATGCCCCAACGGGGATGAAGAGATGAGAAGAGCCACTGACACGTGCGGTTGTGGAAAATCCATCGGATAAGTTTGAACGAGCGGTTGGGGTCGCCCAGCCCGTCGCCGTGGGCCAGGAAGAAAATCTTGCCGTAAAGCTCGGTGGTGAGAGGCTGCTTATGGAGAATGACGCCGCACTCGCGCTCGAGGTAGTTGTAGGCCCAGATGTCGTGGTTGCCGGTAAAAAAGTGAACCTCAACGCCCATGTCGGTAAGCTCAGACAGTTTGCCGAGGAATCGGGTATAGCCTCTGGGCACTACGTAGCGGTATTCGTACCAGAAGTCGAACATGTCGCCTAACAGGTAGACGGCGGCTGCCTTCGTCTTAATGCTGTCAAGGAATCGCACGAGCCGTCGCTCCTGCATCCGTTTGTGATCGATGGCCCATGAACCGAGGTGGGCGTCAGAAAGAAAATAAATAGGTTTCATACTTATCGCTCTTCACTCTTCACTTCTCACTCTTCACTTTTCGCTTCTCATTTAGTCGAACCCAAGTTCGACCCGTGCTTCTTCTGTCATCATAGACTGGTCCCATGCGGGTTCGAAGACCAGGTTGACGTTGGCGGCACGAATGCCTTCGACGCTCTCAATCTTGGTGCGCACATCCTCGAGGATGAAGTCGGCGGCAGGGCAGTTGGGAGCGGTAAAAGTCATGTCTAGCTCGACGGTGGCGTCGTCCTTGACGTCAATCTTATAGATCATACCGAGGTCAAAGATGTTGACGGGTATCTCAGGGTCGTAGACGGTCTTCAGCACGTCGACGATACGCTCTTCTAACGTTGTCTTTTCTTGTTGTGTCATATTTTTCCCTGTTCGTGGTAAGAATAATAATTTCCGTCGGTCACGATGACGTGGTCGAGGAAGTGCAGGCGCATCACCTCGCTGGCCCGTTTGATAGCCTGCGTCAGCTGGTCGTCGGCCCTGCTTGGGCTGATGTTGCCCGAGGGGTGGTTGTGGCAGACGGCGAGGATGGTAGCATTCGACAGGACTGCCTCGCGCATGATGATGCGGACATCGACGCTGACCTCCGAGATGCCGCCGTGGGAGATGAGCACTTTCTTGATGAGGCGGTAGTTCTGGTTCATGAGCAGCAGCCAGAACTCCTCAACGTCGAGGTCCTGAAGCTTGGGGTGCATGTGGTTATAGATGCGTGTGGCAGTGCCCAGATCGGGCCGCTCCTCAGCCTTTTCCTGCTGGCGGCGCCTGCCTAGTTCGCAGGCGGCAAGTATGGTGATGGCCTTGGCCTCGCCCACGCCTTTGTAATCGCACAGGTCGCGGATGGACATCTTCCCTAAAGTGTTGAGGTTGTTGCGGCAGTCGGTCAGAATCTTCTGCATGAGTTCCACAGCCGACACGCCGGGGCTGCCCGATCCCACGAGGATGGCCAGCAGCTCAGCATCGGTGAGCGTCTGCGCCCCGCGGTCGCGTAGCTTCTCGCGCGGCTGGTCGTCGGGCGACCAGTTGGCTATGGTCAGTCGTTGGCTCATTTGTAGAAGTTCTTATCGAAGGCCGTAAATTCGTCTTTCTTCAGTACGCAGCGCTTCCACCACGACTCGATGAAACCGAAGCCGTAGCCCATCAGTTGAGTGAAGGCAGCGGGTACAGAGATTAGCCCCACATTCAGACTCCTGTTCTTGATGGTGGAATCAATGAAGATGACGGCGCTGTATAATAGAATAGGTATCCACGGGGCAAAGCACATCCAATAGAACTGGTCGCGGTCGACGTAGTGCATCAGGGCACGGCCGACGGCAGAAATCAGAATGAGGCCGATGACACCGACGGTGAAGACCGTAGGCAGCAGGTGGACGAGCTTCAGCGTGCCGGGGTGACGCTTCATGAGATTGATGCGTGCAATGCCGCTGTTGTAGACCTGGCGGAAGAACTTCTTCAGGTCGGTGCGGCGCTTGTGCCATACCCAGGCATCGGGGATGAGGGCAGTCTTGTAGCCAGCCTCGACAATGCGGTACGAGAAGTCGATGTCCTCGCCGAAACGCATCTTCGAGAAGCCGCCAAGTTGCTGGTAGACATCGCGGCGAATTCCCATGTTGAAGGAGCGAGGGTAGAACTTGTCGAGTTTCGCCTTTCCGCCGCGGATGCCGCCTGTGGTAAAGAACGACGTCATCGAGTAGCTGATGGCCTTCTGCACCGGTGTGAATGACTCATGGGCAGCGTCGGGACCTCCCCAGACAGCAAGGCCGTTCCCCGTTCCGTCGGCAACAGCCTGCATATACCCTTCGGGCAGCACCACGTCGGAGTCGAGCACGATGAGCCACTCGCCGCGGGCCCGCTCGGCGCCATAGTTACGACTCTGACCTGGGCCGCTGTTGTCTTTGTAGTAATAATGCAAATCAAGGATGTCTGTGTAGTTGTCACAGACATCCTTGCATGGTTTCTCAGAACCGTCTTCCACGATAAGAACCTCGAAGTCCTTCAGCGTCTGCTTGGTCAGACTGTCAAGCAACTCGCAAACTTCGTCAGGACGGTTGAAGACGGGAACGATGATTGAATACTTCAATTCTTCAACACTTCAATTTTTCAATTCTTCAATTACTCCTTGGCACGTGCCAGGTAGCTGCCGTCGCGGGTGTCGACCTGAATGAGGTCGCCCTCGTTGATGAACAGGGGAACGCGAACCTCAACGCCGGTCTCCAGTGTGGCAGGCTTCAGCGTGTTGGTGGCGGTGTCGCCCTTGATGCCCGGCTCTGAGTGGGTGACACGCAGAACGGTCTTCACCGGCATCTCAGCGTAGAGGATGGTGCCGTCGGTGGTGTCGCTGACCACGGAAACGGTGTCGCCCTCCTTCATGAACTCATGGCCGATGACGAGGTCGTTGGCAATGGGAATCTGCTCGAAGGTCTCGTTGTTCATGAAGATGCGGCCCGACTGGTCCTCGTAGAGGTACTGGTAGTCGCGGTGCTCGATGACGACGTCCTCCAGTTTTTCGCCGATGTTGTAGCGGCGCTCCAGTACGCGGCCGTCGCTAACGTTCTTCACCTTGATGTTCATGATAGTGTTACCCTTACCCGGCTTGCGGTGCTGGAAGTCGATGCAAACCCAAATACCACCGTCCATGCGAATGGCGGTTCCTTTCTTGATGTCTTGTGAGTTAATCATATAAATAATAATGTAAATGTTGGAATTTGGGTGCAAAGGTACGAAAAAAAGTGAAAAGTCAGAAGTGAAAAGTAAAAAATTTCTCGGATAATTTGCGTAATTCAAAAGAAATGAGTACTTTTGCACCCCAAAACGATAATAAACAGTAAAAAATAAGGAATTAGAGCAATGAAAAGAACGTTTCAGCCGCACAACCGCCGTCGCGTCAATAAGCACGGCTTCCGTGAGAGAATGGCCACGAAGAATGGTCGCCGCGTGTTGGCTT
>CAMHHO010000003.1:0-76457 GCA_946184965.1 uncultured Prevotellaceae bacterium
TCATCAACTCGGCCCTGCTGAAGACGCACAGCGGACCGGGCGTGACGCTGACCACGAAGAACTGGTACGGCGCTACCGACATCAACCTGCTCTGGCGACAGAACGCCCACAACAACGTGAGCCAGGACAAGCGCAACGGCAAGCCCCAGTACAAGACCTTCGTCGACTGGCTCAGCCATAAGGACATGGGGCAGAAGGCGCTGCTGCTGCTCATCGACGGCACCTACGGCTCGCGCGACGTGAACGGGGCGCCCAACCCGAAGTGGATGAAGGAGCCCTTCAACGGCGACTGGGCCTGCTCCATCATCGTCTCGCAGGACGAGGTGGCATGCGATGCCGTCGGCATGGACATCATCATCAATGAGTGGCCCGAGTTCCAGAGTCTGAACTACTGCGACGAATATCTGCGCGAGGCGGCCTCGCTGCCCAATGCGCCGAGCGGCACGGTCTACAAGCAGCAGGGCAAGCCGCTGCAGCAGTCGCTCGGACTCTTCGAGCATTGGAACAAGGATCACCAGTACACCAAGATTGACCTCAGATACAAGAAACTATGAGAAAGGCTCTTGCGCTGACATTCTCCTGGCTGCTTCTAAGCGTCGCTGCTTTCGCTGCAGAAAAGCCTGTCCCCGTCGTCCTGACCGCCGGACAGAGCAATGCCGACGGGCGTGTGCCCATTGCCCAGCTGCCCAAGTTTGCCCGGTACAACTACTGCCAGTGGAGCTACGGCAGCGGCGACTACACGAAAGCCACGGGGGCGTTCAAGCCGTTCGCACCCACCGTGGGCCGTCCTGACCTGGGCGACCGCTGGGGCTTCGATGCCATTGTCTATTATCTGCTGGAGCAATGCTGGCAGCAGCCTTTCTACGTCATCAAGCAGACGATGGGAGGCACGGCTATCGACACCTCATGCAAGAACAGCACCCACGGCTGGTTCTGGAGCGTCGATGCCAAGGAGAAGTCGCTGCTCAGGGCTTTCTGCCAGCAGATTGACGACTGTCTCGACCAGTTGCCGCACAATTACGACATCAAATGTCTGCTCTGGCATCAGGGCGAGAGCGACCAGCCCGCCGCCGACCGCTACTACGACAACCTGAAGCCGGTCATTGCCTATATCCGTCAGCATTTGGTCGAGAAGACCGGGCGCAGGGAGTACGCCTCGCTGCCCGTCGTCTGCGGCACGTTTGCCAAGGACAGCCGACAAGGTTCGCCACGTGTTGTGGAGGCGCTGCAGCGGCTGGCGCGCGAAGACAGCCACTTCCACGTGGTTGATGCCAGCGACCTGAGCCTGCAGTCCGACCAGCTGCACTTCGATGCTCACGGGGCTGTCGACCTGGGGCGGCGCGTGTTTGCCAGGATGAAGGCCGTTGGCATCGTCGGCAATGACGACCGGGCCGATGTTGAGGATGCCTTCAAGGGCGTCTGGCCCGTCACCGACAAGGCGATGATGAAGTCGCTGAACGGCATGTGGCAGCTAAGGGTGAACGGGAAGGAAGGCGACATTCCTGTGCCCGGCTGCTGGGAGGCTTATGGTTTCTGCGAGCCCAAGTATGACTACCCTGACTCGCTGACGGGCGACTATCGTACGACGTTCACCGTGCCGGCGGCGTGGAAGGGACAGCAGGTCTACATCAGGCTTGACGGCGTGCTGCGAGGCTACGACCTGTGGCTCAACGACCAGCATGTCGGCACGTGGGAGTCGGGCTACAACACTTGTCTGTTCGACCTGACGCCCCATCTCTCGAAACGGGCCTTCAAGGGCGAGCCGCAGCGGTTGTCGATGCGCGTCTATTCGCGCTTCAAGGGCTACGAGTTCGACTGCTTCGACGACTGGGCCACGATGGGCATCTTCCGCGACGTGACGCTGATGGCCGTCCCCAAGACGCATCTCAGCGACCTGACCGTGACCACAAGGATGGACGGAACGGTTATTGTGACGCCCCAGATAGCCAACGCCACGAAACACACCTCTTTCAGCTACGAACTGAGGGATGCCGAAGGACGGGTGGTGTCGACGGGCGAACCGGTGAAGCAGCCCCGTCTGTGGACGGCCGAGACGCCTTATCTGTATACCCTGCGCGCCTACGTCAAGGAGAAAGGCCGGACGCTGCAGACCTTTACCCATCGAGTCGGTATCCGCGAGATTACAATAGCCGGAAACGTCCTGAAGGTGAACGGGCGCCCCGTCAAGCTGAGGGGTGTTAATGCGCACAGCACCGACCCGCTGACCGTGAAGGTCATCGCCGACTCCTTTACCCTGAAGGACATGCGACTGATGAAGGAGGCTTCGGTCAACTTCCTGCGACTGTCGCACTATCCGCGCGAACCGCGCTTCTACGAGCTGGCCGACTCGCTGGGCTTCTATCTCGTCGACGAGGTGCCATTCGGCTATGGCGACAAGCACCTCTCTGACCGCAGCTATCAGGACATCCTCATGAAGCGTGCCCTGGCCACCGTCAAGC
The DNA here is from genome assembly GCA_946184965.1 of uncultured Prevotellaceae bacterium. Taxonomy (GTDB): domain Bacteria; phylum Bacteroidota; class Bacteroidia; order Bacteroidales; family Bacteroidaceae; genus Prevotella. Next base: position 2,460 of record CAMHHO010000003.1, read on the forward strand.
GCGACAAGCTGCACCCCTCCGTGCTCGTATGGAGCGTGGGCAACGAGAACCCGCTGACACAGCCCTGCATCGAGGTGGGCAACTACGTCGGTGCACTCGACCCGTCGCGGCCCTACTGCTTCCCGCAGGTAGGCTCCTACTTCCACCGCTTCTGGGAGAAAGGCTCTACAGAGCAGGGCGTATCGCCATTCCCTTCTGCCGCCCCCGTCTACGCGCCCCACTACCCCACGACGGGCCAGATAGGCGGGTTCTACCAGCATCTTGACCGCCCCGTCATCTTCACCGAATACTGCCACACGCTCGGCATCTCGTTCGAGGACCACGACCGCCAGTGGGAAGTCATCGAGCGCACGCCGGGCATTGCCGGTGGCGCCGTCTGGGAGTGGGCCGACCAGGGCATGCCGTTCCGCGAACGGCTCAAGAGCCGCTATGGCTACGAAGAGCGCGTCTTTACGTCTGAGGACGGCGGCTTCGAGATGTACGGCAACAAAGGCACCGACGGCCTGCTCTACGCCGACCGCACACCCCTGCCCAACTACTACGAACTGCAGCATAACTACGCCCGCGCCTTCGTCAGTTCCGTATGCTGCGATACCATCGCAGCCCACTTAACCCTCACCAACCGCTACGACTTCCTCAACTTGAAGGACAACGTCACCTTCTACTGGGCACTCACCGCCGACCGCGACACCATCGCCCGCGGCCACTTCACCCCCGACTGCCCCCCGCGCTCATCGTCCCAACTCCAGCTGCCTGTCCCCTATGCTGCGATACCATCGCAGCCCCGCCCCCTCACCCTCCTCCACTTCGCCGTCGAGGACGCCCAGGGCCGCACCTTCCTCCGTCAGTCGTTCGTCCTCCACAAGCCCCAGCCGACTTGGACCGGCAACGGCAGCGGAGCCGTCATGGTCAGGGACACGACCATCCGCACGGGCCGCAAGCCCACGATGGCCGAGCGCCTCACCCAGAAGAACCGGCTGCCCGGGAAATACCTGCTGCCCGTCACGAACAGCCAAGTGAAAGCCGACATCAAGAGCCGCCCCATCGACGGCGGCGAGGAAATCAGCTTCACCCTGACGCCCGACACCGCCGACGTGTTCCGCTCGGAGTTAGGACTGGCCTGGTTGCTCGACCCTAGCATCGACCGCGTGCAGTGGATAGGCTATGGTCCCTTTGCCAGCTATCCCGGCCGCCAGCAGGCCAACCGCTACGGCTTCTGGGCGAAGCACAAGGACGACCTCTACTTCGAAGGCAACCACAGCGGCATCGACGCGGCCTTCCTGTCCGACCCTGAGGGCAATGGCATACTGATAAGCGGCGACTCGCTCTCGCTGAACTTCGAGCAGACCGACCGCGGCATCGTCGTAACCGTCAATGCTGCCGTCAGCGGTCAGGGGCCGAAGTTTGCCAAGACCCACTTCCCCGGCTGGCAGAAGGGCGACCCGCCCGTGAGCGCCACTTTCCGAAGCTACTATCTGAAAGCCTCCCCCGCGGAAGGAGGTTGGGATGCAGCCAAAGTGCCAGCTCCCTTCCATCCCTACGAGACGCAATACGACACTTATCTTTCAAAATATGACTTTTACTAAAAACAACAACAAATCAAGGTACAACATGAGACGAACTTTACTGACTACACTAATGACGGCTGCAGCGATAGCAGGCAGCGCACAAATCACGCCCGTGAGCCAGATGGAGAAGCTGGACCGCGGACTTGTCGTCATCCCCATCGGCACCACCCGAACGCTGAGCTGGCGCTTCCTCGGCACCGACGACGAGAGCAAGACGACGTTCAACATCCTGCGCGACGGCGAGACGATTGTCGAGAACAGGTACGAGACTTTCTACAAGGACAATAAGGGCGGCAGCAGCTACCAGATTGTGACGCTGGCAGACGGCGTGCCTGTCGACACCACTGCCGCCGTGAAACCCTGGGACAAGAACTACTTGAGCCTGAAGCTGCAGCGCCCGCAGGCTGGCAGCGACTACTCCTACTCGCCCAACGACTGCTCGGTGGGCGATGTCGACGGCGACGGACAGTACGAGATTTTCGTCAAGTGGGACCCCTCGAACTCGAAGGACAACTCGCAAGGCGGCGTCACGGGCAACGTCTACATCGACTGCTACCGGCTCGACGGCACATTCCTCTGGCGCGTCGACTTGGGCAAGAACATCCGAGCCGGTGCCCACTACACGCAGTTCCAGGTCTACGACTACGATGGTGACGGACGGGCCGAGATGATGTGCAAGACGGCACCGGGCTCACTCGACGGCAAGGGCAACTACGTGAACCAGGCCGCCACCAACGCCACCATCAAGGCCGCCTCGAACACCAAGGTATGGCGCACCAGCGACGGCCGCATCAACGGCGGTCACGAATACCTGACGGTGTTCAACGGACTGACGGGCGAGGCCGTACACACCATTGCCTACTTCCCCAACCGCAACGCCACCACCACGCTGAGCGAGGCCGAGGGCTCCTTCAACTGGGACGACCGCTCGGGCAAGACCGACAAGGGCAGCTACGGCAACCGCGGTGAGCGCTACCTCGCCGCCACCGCCTACTTGGACGGTCCTGAGGGCCACGCCAGCGGCATCTTCTGCCGGGGCTACTACACCTTCGCCTACATTTGGGCGGTCGACTTCGACGGCACGGAGCTGAAGCACCGCTGGCTGCACATGAGCGACACGAAGACGACGTACAAGGTGATGGATGCCAACCGCAAGACGTCGACCTACAAGGGAACAATCTGCACCTCCGGTCTGGGCCGCTACACGATGTATGCCAACGGCAACCACAACATGTCGATAGCCGATGTCGACGGCGACGGCAAGGACGAGATTATCTGGGGCTCGGCAGCCCTCGACGACGACGGCAAGATGCTCTATGCCGTGGGCTTCGGTCACGGCGATGCCATCCACTTGGCCGACCTCGACCCCGACCGTCCCGGACTGGAGCTGTTCGATATTCATGAAGAGAAAGGTACGTACGCGTGGGACCTCCACGATGCTGCTACGGGCGAGATTATCTGGAAAGGCGGACAGAGCGGCGCAGACAACGGACGCGGACTGGCTGCCGACATTCTGGGCGCCCGGGGCTATGAGTTCTGGTCGGCCTACGGCGGCTTCGACAGCGCCTCGCGCAACCAGAACCCGTTCAACACGCTGACGGGCAAGCAGGCTGGTTCGACGAAGCCCTCGATGAACTTCCGCATCTACTGGGACGGCGACCTGATGGACGAGCTGCTCGACGGCACCACCATCTCGAAATACGGCGGTTCGACACTGGGCGTCGGCAGCACGCCGATAGGAAGCCTCGGCAGTCCGGCCTCATGCAACAGCACGAAAGCGACGCCCTGCCTCTCGGCCGACATCTTCGGCGACTGGCGCGAGGAGCTCATCCTCTGGAGCACCACCGACAATGCCACGCTGAACATCTACACCACGACCACGGGAACGAAATACCGCGTGCCAACGCTGATGCACGACCATACCTACCGTATGGCCATTTGCTGGCAGAACAACGCCTACAACCAGCCCCCTCACATCGGCTACTTCCTTCCCGACTACATCGCCGGCAAGCTCACCAACCAGGTCCCGTGTATTGCGTACTCGCAACAACAAGAGCAAATCTTCGACCTCCAGGGCCGCCAACTCGACGCCCTGAAGCCCGGCCTGAACATCATCCGCCAAGGCGGAAAAGTCCGGAAAGTATTGGTAAAATAGAACCTACTTCGAATACAACAGGCGTCCGTCGGGGGTAACTCCGGCGGCGCTCATTTTTATGCGCGTCTCCTTGCCGTTGTTGTAGAAGGTAGCCGTGAAGCGGCCGTCCTCGTCGCTGCGGGCGTTGGGGTTCCAGTAGAGCGTGCGGCGGTAGTCGGCGGGGGCCTCGCCCGTCTGGCGGCGGCTGTAGTCGGGCTGGTAGAACGCGGCGGGCTCGTTCATGCCGTGGAAGTAGATGCGGCGGTCGCGGTAGACTACCTGCTTGCCGTCGTCTGGTATAGGCACCATCTCCACCGTGACGTCGGCCAGCACGGTGCTCACCACCATAGTCGAGTCCTCATTGCGCGGCTCATAGTCGCTGAACACGCGGATGTCCTGAAGCCGGCTCAGCTTCAGGTTGTTGAAGACGGCAGCTGCCGCGCGGGTCTTCTCGCTGGCCTGTATGGCGTCGGCCATGTCAGCCTCCATATTGGCCGTGGCGTCGTAGTTGCGCCAGTAGGTCTGTCCGTTCAGTCGCCCGTCGACGTTAAAGTGTACGGGGCGCCCCATATTGCCATAGAGGAACTTCGCCACCTGCAACGGGAACTGGCGCATGTCGAACTTACCGAACGACAGGCCGTAGTCGGTCAGGTCGTTGTAGAGGTCGTAGGCATCGCGCACGATGGCCGGCTTGTTCCAGTCGACGGCGCGGCGCCCGTGACGGCGACCGCTGACGGTGACGTTCTGCAACAGGTGGACGTCGTTCTCCATCGACAGTTCCGAGAGCGTGTCCTCGTCGATGGTCACATCCCACTCGGGGGCGTGGTTCTCGTAGTAGTTGTACTTATGGGTGAAGACGGGGTAAGGCATGTCGCGCTTCACGTAGAAGTCGGCAAAGGCATCCTCACGATAGACGGTGGCATCCTTGCGCGAGGCGATGGCCTTGTCGAGCGAGTCTTTCTCCTTATAGGCTTTCAGAGTGAGGTAGGTAACGCCGTAGAAAGGCGGTATCTGGAACGAGAACTGCCCGCCGTCGTGCGTCTTCTGCACGCCACCGGCCACCTCGTTGCCCATCAGCAGCTCAGCCTCCACCAGCACCTCCTTCTTCAGTCCGCCGTGGTTGACGCCCAACTGGTCGTTGGCGTTCTCAATGCCTCCAAAATCGACCGAGGTGACAATCTGGTCGCCCATATCAGCCCACGACTCATTACTCGAAATGATGGGATTCTCGTCGGTGCTCTCCTCGGCCCACGGGTCTTCTTGGTCACTGGTCAGCGAGGGTGACTTCGTCCCCACCATGCCCACGCCGTTCTGCCACGACGGAATCTCGATAAGCTCCACATCGTTGATGCTCAGCATCTTGTACACGCTGCCGCTGACGGTCATCGTCTGCTCAGGCTCGTAGCGCATCTGGCGCGCCGTGTCGCTCAGTTCCTGCCACTTGTACTTACGCCAGCCCTGCACCATCATCAGCAGGTCGAGGTTGTCGCGATGCTGCTTGTCGTCCTTCTCAAAATAGTAGGCGGGCTTGGCAATGAAGCCGCGCAGCTCGCTTGAGAGCAGCAGGTCGGTCATCACGTTGCCGTCGTTGTAGGTGGGCTCGTCGGTGCCCGTGTCGCGGATGGCTATCGAGAAGGTGGTCTCCGGCGTCAGTTGCACACCGACGCTAATCTGCTCGTAGGGCTGGTAAGTCGTCGTGGGCTTAATGGGCTCTATGGGTGCAATGGGTGCCTCCTCATAAAGCCCATTCCCCCTACAGAAGAACAGCCGGTCGGCCAGCACGCGCCCCTCGTCGTCGAACACCGTCACATCGTTTACGCCGACGGGGAGCTCGTCAACAGGCAGCTGGACGCTGACCTTGCCGCCATTCACTGGTCCGAGGGCTGCGAAGTGCTTCAGCACACCGCGACAGAGCACCGAGACACCGTACTCACGGTCCTGCGCCAGGCCCCGGGCGGCAATGGTGGCACGACCGCCTTCATCGAGCCGCAGCACTACCCCGCTCTTCTCGGCCTTGGGCAACTGGAACGTATAGTCCTTGCCGCGCCAACGGAACCGGGCTTTCAGGCGCTTCTCGCCGGGCGTCACGGTGAACGTGCCGCGCCCTTGATGAGTGGTGGCAATGGTGCCTACCTGACGGTCGCCCTCCATCAGCGTACCCTTGATGTCGACGGCCTCCGTCAGCTGGTCCTCGACGGCAAAGGCCACGCGGCTCTCAAGTCCCTCGACCAGCGAGCCGCCCTCGGGATAGAACGTGACGAACAGCTCCTCCTTCTTCGGCTTCTGGATGCGCGTCTTGGGGCGCTGGTACATGCGGCGGGCTGCGTAGTCGCCAGCCGTCTCGGGCTTGCTATAGACAGGGAACACGCGCGAGTACAGCCCGTCCCACAGGCGGTAGTAGTCGGCACACATTTGGCGGTTGAAGAACTTCCACGTCTCCTGTACCGTATATTTGTGACGCGACACGTTGAAGTTCAGCATCCAGCGGGTATAGGCACGCAGCTCGTAATAGCCAGAGTAGAGCGAATCGGTCAGTACGAACTGTCCACAGGTATAGTTGTCGGGCGCCACGATAATCTGCTGGCGCTCCACGAGCACGCCGTCGGGCGACAGCAGCTCGACATACAAGATGCGGCTCATGTCGGTAGGCTGCAGGTTGTCGGCACGCACGACGTAGGCCTTATACCACAGCGTGTCGCCCACGAAGTAGCACTGGTTGTCGGTATGGACATATACTTTCTCCTGGACTTGTGACACCGACGACTCCTCAAGAGCCTGGCGGATATCGTCAAGAGAGCCTGCCTGCAAGTGACCACAGGCCAGCAGGAAGACTGACAGTAGTAATAGAATTCTCATCTTTTGCAAAAGTTTAGTACATTTATGACGTTAAAAACGTCAGAAAGTTTAATTTTTATTCGTACCTTTGCAGCCGATTTATTTAATTATCCATAAAAGTGTACAAACCACTGTTCAACAAGCGCCGCGTGCTCGTGTTCCATCAGTTCGGGAACAAGGGTTGGTCGCTCTTCAGCTGCTTAGGCCGCGAGGTGGTCTGCTCCGTCCTCTCCGTGTCGACGCTCACTTATGCGTCGGCCGAGAGTGTCAGCACCCATCCTGTCGTCACCGACTCAGCGGCTGTCAGCACCCCACGCGAGCTGCTGCTCGACGAGGTGAGCGTCACCGGAAGTCGAGCGCCCCTGACGCGTAGTCAGGCTGCGAGAATGGTCACTGTACTGGAGCGTGCCGACATTCAGCAGGCCCCGGTGCAAAGTATTAACGATTTGCTGAAACTGGCCGTAGGCGTCGATGTCCGCCAGCGCAGTCCCATTGGCGCGCAGACCGACATCTCAGTCCGAGGCGGCACACAGGAACAAATCATCGTCCTGCTCAACGGCATCAATATCTGCGACCCGCAGACCGGCCACAACACCCTCGACCTGCCCTGCGACTTCAGCGACATCCAGCGCATCGAGGTTCTCGAAGGCCCCGCCGCCCGCATCTACGGCACATCGTCACTCGTCGGCGCCATCAATATTGTGACTACTGGTGAAGGGTGTTTGGTGAAGGGTGAAGGGAGAAATGTTCAAGCCCGGGTGGAGGGCGGCTCCCACGGTTACGCCCATGTCGGTTTCAGGTATTCTCCCTTCACCCTTCACCCTTCACCTATCACCATAAAGTCTTCCCTTTCCGCCTCCTACGCCCGCTCCGACGGCTACAGCCGCAGCAAGGCAGGCTCGCTGAACAGCGACTACAGCGGCGCAAAAGCCTTCTACCAAGGCCACTACGCCGCCAACGCCCTCAGCCTGAACTGGCACTTCGGCATAGCCGACAAGGGCTGGGGCTCTAGCACCGCCTACGCCTCGCCCAAGTGGCAGGCCGACGACCAGTACGAGCACACCACCAAGCTCACCGCCGCCCTCCAAGCCTCTGTCCTGTCTGGTGCAGTATCACTGCACCCCACCGTCTACTGGAACCAGCACCAAGACCGCTACGAGGGCTACCGCAACCGTCCCGACCTCATGCCCTTCAACTACAACCGCACCGACGTCTTCGGCCTCCAGCTCAACAGCCACTTCGACTGGTCGTTAGGCCGCACGGCTCTCGGAGCCGAGCTGCGCAATGAGAACCTCGTCAGCGGAAACCTCGGCGAGCCGCTCACCCGTCCCCACGCCATCTACGGCACCGACCGCGACTACACTCTCGGTCTGAACCGCACCAACATCAGCGCCTATGCCGAGCACAACGTGCTGCTCCAAAACCTCACCGTCTCGGCAGGCTTTGTCGTGGTAAAGAATACGTGGGCCGACATGAATCCCACCATCTATCCGGGCATCGATGCCAGCCTGCGGTTCGGCAGCCACTGGAAGCTGCACGCCTCATACAACACATCGCTGCGTATGCCCTCGTTCACCGAGATGTACTACAAGCTGCAAGGCTACAAGGCCGACCCTCACCTAAAGCCCGAGGAGATGCGGGCCCTGGAGCTGGGCGCCAATTGTCAATTCTCAATTCTCAATTGTCAATTGTCTCTTTGGCACCACCACGGCCGCAACATGATTGACTGGATCATGGACACCCGCCAGGGCGACGAGGCCGCATGGCAGAGCGTCAACCACACCCGCCTGAACAGCATTGGACTGGAAACGTCGGCCCAGCTCTCAATTCTCAATTCTCAATTGTCAATTAGCTACAGCTACATCCATCAGGAGAAGGACCTGGAGCCCGGCATCGTCTCGCAGTACGCTTTGGAGTATCTGCGCCACAAACTGGTGGTGGGTGCACGCGTGCCCATCGCCAGTCGCCTTACGTTCGACGCCAACCTGCGCTGGCAGGACCGCGCCGGACAGTACACCGACTTTGACGGGAGCGTCAACGACTACCGCCCTTACGCCCTCGTCGATGCCCGCCTGTCATGGCAACAGCGCGCCTACGAGCTATACCTGAAGGCCAACAACCTGCTGAACACCAGCTACCGCGACTACGGACTGGTGCCCCAGCCCGGCCGCTGGCTCATCGCCGGTCTAACCGTCCGACTGTAAAAAATGAGCGCCCCGCAACTTCACGGGGCGCTCTTGCCGTTTTTGCTATTATAATTCCTGTGATTGACAATTAGTGAGATTACATTTACGCCTTCAGCTTGAAGGAGTTCTCGATGCTGCTGATTTCGGCTGAGAAGGCCTTGTCGACACGGAGCCGTTCCTCAATGGCTGAACAGCTGTGAAGCACCGTCGAGTGGTCGCGGCCGCCGATGAGCTGACCGATGCGCGAAGCGGGCATCTTGGTGTACTTCTGGGCCAGGTACATCGAGACCTGACGCACCAGGACGTAGTCGCGCTTGCGGCTCTTGCTGAAGACCTGCTGCTGGGGAACGTTGAAATGGCCGCAGACCTTCTCCAAGATATCGTCGACGGTGAGCGGGTGGTTGTCGACCTTGACGGCGCGCTTGATGACGCGCTCGGCCAGTCGCATGTCGACGCTGCTGTTGTAAACGATGCTATAGGCCATCAGCGAGTTGACCACACCCTCCAAGTCGCGGACGCTGCCGTTGGCAGTCTCGGCAATAAACTGGATGACGTCGGCGGGAATCTTCAGGCCGTCGCGCCGGCACTTGGCGTTGAGGATGTCGATGCAAAGCTGCACGTTGGGCTTCTCCATCTCGGCGATAAGTCCGCACGAGAAGCGCGTCAGCATACGGTCCTTCAGCCAGTCGAGGTCGACGGGCGGGCGGTCGCTGGCCAGGATAATCTGCTTGCCCAGACGGAACAGGTGGTCGAAGATGTGGAAGAAGGTGGCGACAGTACGCTCTGCCGTTGCCCACTCCTGCACGTCGTCGATAATCAGCATGTCGATGGTCTGGTAGAAGTTGATGAAGTCGTTGACGGTGTTGCGGCGGCTGGCATCGGTGAACTGCACCTGGAACAGGCGGGCCGAGACGTAGAGCACGCGCTTACGGGGATATAGTTCCTTGCAGCGCACGCCTATAGCATTAATAAGGTGGGTCTTGCCACAGCCTGACGGTCCGAAGATGAAGAAGGGGTTGAACGTGGTCTTACCCGGATGCTCGGCAATGGAGAGTCCGACGGTGCGCGGCAGCTTGTTGGAGTCGCCCTCGATGAACGACTGGAAGGTCTTGTGCAGGTCAAGCTGCGGGTTCAGGTCCTGGGGCGTAGCATCGAGCACCGTAGGCGACTGGTTGCCACGGGCACGTGTCTCAGGCACGTCGATGTCAGCGGGCTGGTCCACTTCCACGTCCTGCGTCAGCTTGTGGGCCTTGTCGGTAACGATGCGGTAGTTGAGCTTGACCTTCGCCTTGAAGGTGTTGGTCAGCGCCCAGTACATCAGCCGGATGTAGTATTGTTCCAGATATTCGCAGAAATAGGCGCTTGGAACCTGCAACAACAGCGTGGCGTCGCTCTCCGAGTAAGACTCGAAGACGATGGGCTCGAACCACGTTTTGTATTGCTGCTCGGTGACGTTCTGCCGTATCAGATGGAGGCAGTTGTCCCAAAGCGCCTTATGTTTGTTCTGCATCTGGCGTTCTAAGTTAAATAATAATAGGATTCGGTCTAACCTATGGTTTTTTCATTTCGAGTGCAAAGTTCGCCTTTTTTTTTGAATTGTGCAAATTCAGTGTTTTTCTACACCTAAAAGTTTCCCGCGTAACTGACTATCTTCGCGGCATTTAAGATGTTTCACACTTTTTCAGGAAGCAGACCTATTGCGAAAGTTAAACCTTCTATTTATCAGCGCCTTACGCTTCCGCCAATCGGACTTTCGAGAAAGTTTTTATTTAGACGAAATTAAAATTACTTATCTTTTTTGCCGAAAATCGAGAAGTGAACATAGCGTTTTGGATGACCCTTTAAATCAATCATCAGCGAGTCGGCATGCATCATCGTCGCATTCAAAATGTTATACAGTCCGGGGTCGCGCATAAGCAGTCCGAGGGTGCCTTCGTTGCTGTTCAGACGGGCTGTCATTTGCTCCACGTTGCGCATGGTCTGGTCGACCTTGGCCATCGTCGAGGCAACGTCGATGGTGGTCAGGCTGCGCGTCAGCGTGTCGGCATTGGCCATCACGCCGTCGGCCTTACTCATGATGCCGGGCAACTGACGGTTCAGGCTCGCAGTGAGCTGGTGCAGCTGCTGGGTGGTGGTGGTCAGCCCCGAGGTTATATTCTCTACATTATGCATGGAGCGGGAAATGGTGGGGTCGGCCAGCAGCGTGTTGACCGAAGCCAGAATAGAGTCGAGCTTGGGCAGCATCTTCTCTATCTGCGGCACCATCGTTGCCGCCTTGTCCATCAGTCCCGAAGCCGTCTGCCCGATGATGGTGTCGCCGACAGCCATCTTACCGTCTGCGACATTGCCCAACTTCAGCTCCAGCTTCACGTTGCCCAACAAGTCGCTGGCAATCTCGGCCTTCGTGCCCTGCGGCAGCACGAGTTCCTCGTCGAGCCCTACGGCAGCCACAATCTGGTCGGGACGGGAGTAGTCGCAGTCGATGGACTCCACCGTACCAACCTTCATGCCGTTGACATAGACAGGACTCGAGGCTGACAGTCCGCTGACATTATCGAACAAAACCATATAGGTGTTGCCCTCAGAGAACATGCTCAGCCCCTTCAGGAACTTCATACCAAAGAACAGCAGGACAAGGCCGACAATGGCCACAAGAGCTATCTGGACTTCCTTCGTAAAGAATTTCATATCGCGTTATTATCTTTTTACTTTATTGTTCTTATATTCGCGGATGGCCTCGTTGACATCCATTTTCTTGTCGCCACGGAAGGCAATGATGAAGGCCTCGGGGAACTTCGGGAGCACCTCCTTGCGCAGACGGTAAATCTCCTGATAGTTGGTCGACGCGCCGACGGTGTACTTGTAGATACCGCCCTCACGATAGTATGCTGCGTCGGTGCGGCCTTTCAGCAGTCGGTTGCCCAGCTTCAACACGCTGCCGCTGGTCAGGATCTGAACCTTGAAGACGGGAGCATCGCCGGCGGTTGCCGGTTCAGCGGGCGCCTCGTCGGCCACGGGCTGCGACAAGAGCGGCTGCGGAGCCGGTTGGGCCTGGGCGAGTGTATTGTCGGCAGGCTCCTTCACCTTCTCGGCGGGCTTTTCCTGCGGAGTCGGTTCGGGCAACTCGGTGGCAGGCTTATAGGGCACCTTGATGTTGGGCGCCACCTTATTTTTATAGGCAACGAAAGCGTTATAGAAACCGCGAGTGTACTGCTGCAGGGCACGGTCGCTGTTCATGTACTGCTCCTCGTCGGGGGTAGAGATGAAGCCCAGTTCCATCAGGCAGGCGGGCATCGACGTCAGGCGCAGCACGGCGAGGTTGTCTTGATAGACGCCCTTGTCCTGACGTCCCGTAGCCGAACAGATGTTCTTCTGCATAAACTTGGCCAGCTGAATACTGTTCTCCAGGTTCTTGTCCTGCACCAGCTCGAAGAGGATATTGCTCTCGGGCGAGTTAGGGTCGAAACCCTCGTAGTGCTGCTGGTAGTCCTTCTCGTAGAGGATGACGGCGTTCTCGCGCTTGGCCACCTCCAGATTCTCAATATAGCCCTGTTTGTTGCCGTCACGACGGCTGCGACCCAGCGTGTAGGTCTGGTAGCCACGGGCGATGTGCCCTCTCGGCAGAGAGTTGATGTGTACGGAGACGAAAAGGTCGGCCTTGGCCTTGTTGGCAATCTCGGCGCGCTGCCATAGTTCGATGAAGCGGTCGGTCTTGCGGGTATAGATGACCTTCACGTCGGGACAGTTCTGCTCGATGATGCGACCGAAGGCCAGTGCGTAGCGCAGTGTGAGCGTCTTCTCCTTCGTTATCTTACCCTTGGCCCCGGGGTCACCGCCGCCATGCCCGGCATCGATGCACAGCGTAAAGACCTTCTTCTGAGCAGCGTCCACAAACAGGGCGAGACTCAGGAGTATTACGAGGATAGCGGTAAGTCTTCTGTATATCATTTGTGCAAAGGTACGGCTTTTCCGTTAAAAAAGCTATAATGTCGGCTCAGATTTATCATTTATTAAGTGTAGCTCCACGCCGGCACCCTCGCCGTCGGCACCCATCGGCGGGCACGTCTTGGTCAGCCAGAGGTCGATGGAGGTGATCTGCGGGAAGTCGCGAAGCAGGGCTTTTGCTATGCGGCCGGCTACATGCTCCAGCAGTTGAGATGGCACCGCCATCTCACAGCGGACAAGCCGGTAAGCGGCGGCGTAGTCGAGGGTGTCGGCGACGGCGTCGGAGTCCATCGACGCCTGCCACGGGTAGCCGATGCGCAGGGTGACGGTAAAGTCGCCGCCAACCTGGCGCTCCTGGGGCAGCACGCCGTGCAGCGCCCTAAACCTCAGCTTCTCCAGTCGGATGTACGTCTGCAGCTTCATCGCCAGTATCTGTTACGTCGGCAGCACCGCCGGCATATTTCTTCAGGGCGCGCTCCACGCCGATTTTCCACGTGTTGATGTTCTCGCTCTGCAACTGCAGCGAGGCCACGAGCTTGACGACGTGGTCGATGGGCATGCGGTAGCGCAGCACACCCGAGATGAGCTTGGCGTAGTTCCAGTACTCGGGGTTGAACTTCTCCGAGAGTCCCTCGACGGTGGTCTTGTAGCCGCGCTTGTTCTCGAACTGGAAGTCGTAGCGCTTCGTGCCGTCAGGATTTACCTGCTTCAGTATCTTGCCGTGAGTGACGGTCTTGGGCAGCACAATGCCCTCCTCGTCGTCCTGCAAGCCGGTAAAAATTTCGTAGGGCCGGCCGTCGAGCAGTCCGACGAAGGCCACCCACTTCTCCTTGTTGTTCTGGAAGCGCACCACGTCGCACTCCAATACTTGCGGCCTGACCTCGGTCACCTCGGGGTGGTGGTTCTCGTCGGCGTATTCGATGGCCTGTGCCGACAACTGCATCAGCATCTCGGCCTCCTCGGGGTTAAGCGCTTGCAAACAGCGCCCGAGCACACCGGCGACCGTCTCTTCCGATACAGGATTCTCACCTTTCTGGCTGATACGTGCCAATACCCGTGCCACGTCATTCAAATTCTGTTCCTTTGTCATATTCTCAGTTTTTGCTTATTCTCATTTCTTAATCACCTTCTTGCCGCCGACAATGTAGACGCCCTGAGGCAGTCCGTCGAGCGACGTTGTGCCGTGCCTGACAATCTGTCCCGACAACGTGTAGACATTATCTGGAGCCTGACGGCCCTCGGCAGCCACGTCGCGGATGGCGGTCGGATAGTCGTTGTTGTTGGCCTTGCCATAGACATTTGTCTGGTAGAGTTTCACGCGGTAGGGCCACTGCTCGGCAGGTCCCTCCTCCGACCAGCTGAGCCAGTCGCGGGTCCAGTAGCTGGTGGGGGCGCCGCTCACCACGAGCCACAGATAGCTGCAGTTGGCCGGGCAGTCGAACGCAATGACGCCCTCGGGGTCGGCGTAGGTTGCCGTGGCAATGTCGCCATAGACGCGGGTTCCGTCTTTCTGCAGGGCCACGAAGCCATACTTCCAGCCGGCCTTCGTCTTGTTGAAGGCAGTGTAACCCGCCTTGCCGGCCTCGCCAATGAACTCGGCATAGACGGTCTTGCCGCCGGAGGGCACGTTCAGACGGATGGCATTGTTGCCGAAGTTCTCAATGCAGTTGGCAGCCGTCGGCGACCAGTATCCCTCGCTGTCCTTGGTCAGGGCGGTCTGGGCGCGCTTGTTGATGGAGGCCTTGCCCCGCTGGCGGATGGGGTCGAGGTCGAACGTCGTCATCCGGGCTCCGTACTCCCACATCTCGTCGTTCAGCTGGTCCAGCTTCTTGGCAGAGCTGCCGGTCATCGTGAGCCGCATATAGGCCTGCAGCGGGTCCTCGGGACTCACCGACTTGTTCCAGAGCCGCGCCACGACGTCCATGCCGTGCTTGTGGCAGAAGTAGTCCTGAATGAAGTAGTTGTTGTAGCGCAGGTCGACGCACAGCGGATGGCGGTGCAAGCCGTTGAGCGTGTTCGTCAGCCATTCGTTGTCGAACTGCATGGCGGGGTAGAATTTATAGGCCTGCCACTGGGCGCACATCTCCCAGAACACGTTCAGCGTCGACTGACCCCAGTTGTACATCCAGCCGTTCTGGTTGTTGTTGTCGCAGTGGGTTTGGTGCTGGAAACAGTGACCTATCTCGTGGGCCACGGTCTGGCCGCTGCGCGAGGTGTGGGCACCGTTCGAGAGCGTCAGCAGACCAATCATGTTGTCGATGCCGCTGCCGCTGGCCTCCCATTCGGTGGTGTAGCGCAGACGGATAATCATCTTGTAGGTGTCCGACTTCGACTTGCCCTGATTGATGGTGATGAACTTCAGGCTGTCGGCATAGAACTCGAATATCTTGTCGGCCGTGCTCAGGATGGTCGCCACCGAGGCGGGAACGCCCGTGCCGTAGCCGGCCTCCCAGAACAGTATCCAGTGCTTCGACTGCAGACTGCGGTCGTAGCACCACTGGCTGGAGGCATTCTTCAGCTGGGCGTCGGTGCCGCAGGCGTTGGTGCTGCAGTATATCTTCTTGTCGACGGCTGCGATGCGGTTCTTCAGCTGGGTAGTGGCAGTTGTCAGCTGACTCCTGGTCAGCGTGTAGTCGGCCACCGTTTGTTGCGCACTCTCAAGACCGGCCTTCAGGTTAGCCAGCGCCGTGGCCTTGCGGGGCACGTCCTCCCACCAGCCGATGACCTTCCCGGCATAGTCGATGCGCTCCTGCAAGGTGTCGTACAGGGCGCGCGATGCCTGACCGTCCTTCAGCGCCGCCTGCAGTTGCGTAAGGGCTCCGGTCAGGGCGGCCTCGTCGTAGAGCGTGTTGCCTGCGTCGTCGGTACCCGTGCCCTCCAGGGCCTTCTGCGCCGTGCCGACAGCTGCCGTCAGCGCCTCAGCCACGTCGTTCTGTATGCCCTTGTCGAGGAGTGCCTGCCCCTGCCCTATCAGGTTCTGCAGTTCCTGGGCATAGCTGGCAGCAGTGACCTCGCCGGTGTATTGCAGCGTGAAGTTGTCGACGCACAGGTAGTTGCCCGTGGCGCCCTCGGCCTTCAAGCCGATTTCTACATTGGCCTTCTCTTCGAGGACGGCGAACGTCACGGCATACTGCCGCATGGCCGTCACCTCGGTCGTGGAACTGCCCGCAAACAGGCAGACTCCTTTCCGGGCTGCGCCCTTGTTGGTGGTACTGCCGCTGCCGCTCTGCTGGATGTGCAGGGCCGAGGCCGTCAGCTTATAGGTGCCCTTCGGCAGGTTCCTGAGCGTCTGCGTGACCGAGGCATCGCCTATCTTCTGCCCGATGCTCACCCACGACTCAGCGTAATAGCTGCCCTTCTTGAGCGAGAACACGCTGTTGTTCTGCCGGCTCATGTTATTGACAGTCCACCCCGTCGTCGTCTCAGTCTCAAACGACGGGTTCTGTATGAGGCTCGTGCGGTCGACGGTATCGGCCACAGCCAATCCACCCCTCGCCACCATCAGCAGCAGGGCCACCCATAACCTCAGTAGGCTGTTGTTGTGCATATATTCTCTATATCTTTTTCTTTAATCTGTCTGGATGCATTCGCATATCCCAAAAGGCTACGATGCGCAACGTATTCCCCTTTACATAGTAAATCAACTTATGATAACGTCCAACATGAGTTGCCCGATATAGTATGTACCGGTCTCTCAGCAACGGCTCAGGGAAACCAATCTCCGGATATCTGAGCAACGTCTTTACCTTTTCATCTATTTCATGAGCAAGATTTGACGTAGCCTGCTTTCCATAATGCTCGAGGTAATAATCGACCGTACTGCTAATGTGCTTTAAAGCCTTGGCATTGTACTTAACTTGCATAGCTATCGATTTTATCCCATAGCATTTGCATTACTTCTCGGTGGGTGTAGGTTTCGCCACGTTCAAACTCACGTTCTCCCTCGTCGATGTCAGCTATCGCCTCACTGAAGGATTGCGGAACGCCTTGAGGCAAAGTTTGTACTTGTTCAATCACATGAGGTGAATAGGAAGCAACACCCACAGGTTCTTCCGCTGTCCATTCCGGCACTTCTTTTTCCATATTTGTGATAATATCTTCCATATCCTACTTTTCTGCCTGCAAATATCGGTAAAAAATATGAAACGGCCAAATGTTTAAAGGAAAAGTTATTCAAACAACCGGCATTTGGTATTTAGGAACGCGGGCACACTTACCCGTTCATTATATTTGCTGGCGAACGACCAGCATCGAGTTCGGCCTTCATGAAGTCCATGTCGGCGGCGACGTGGGCGAAGAACTGGCGATAGCCCGAGCAGAGGTAGTTGAGACCCGGATTGCCGTAGCAGTCGGTGAGCAGGCGGTTCTTGGGGCACTCACCGTGACAGGCGAAGAGCCAGCGGCACTCGCGGCACTGGCGGGGCAGCGACGACTGCTTCTGCTGGCCGAACTGGCGCTGGCGGTCGCTATAGATCAGGGTGGCGAGGGGCTGCTGGCGGATGTTGCCCAAACGGTAACCAGGGCGGACGAAGTGGTCGCACACGTAGACGGTGCCGTCGGCCTCCATCACCGCAGCCTGACCGCACGTGGCTGACATCGAACAGACACCCGGCGGCTCGCCGCACCAGTTGGCCAAGGTGGCATCGAACAGCTGAACAAACATTCGCCCGACATCGCGGCGCACCCACTCATCGTAGACGCTGCAGAGGAAACGGCCCCACTGGTCGGCGGTAATGGAACAGTCGGGCTTGTCGGGTTCCACGATGGGTGTGAATTGCAGGAACTCGCAGCCGATTTGTCGGAAAAATTCATAGAACGCTACTGGATGCTCTACGTTGACAGCATTCACCGTGGCCATCGCGTTCCACTCCACACCGTGACGCTGCAACAGACCGATGCCGCGCATCACGTCGTGCCATGACACCCCGCCCCGCCGCGTCTGACGGTAAGCATCGTGCAGTGCCTGCGGCCCGTCGACGCTGATGCCTACGAGGAAGTGGTTGTCACGCAGAAACCGGCACCACTCGTCGTTGAGCAGCGTGCCGTTGGTCTGCAGGCAGTTGTCGATATGACGGCCTCGGGCATACTTCTGCTGCAGCTCCAATGCACGCTCATAGAAGGCCAACGGCTTCAGCAGCGGTTCACCGCCATGCCATGTAAAGAGTACCTGCGGCACGGTCTGCGCCTCGATGTACTGCCGCGTGAACTCCTCCAACAGCGCGTCGTCCATCACCGCCCCGCTACCTTTCCCCAAATAGTAGCAGTACTGGCACGCCAGATTACAGCGGTCGCCCACGGGCTTCGCCATCACGTACACCGGACGGCCAAACGGCATAGCAGTCAGACTACTCATCTTCTATCGGATAGTTCGGAGACGGCGAGCGCAGCTGGTGCATCAGCTTGTCAAGTTCTTTCACAACATCCGGACGGTCGTCAGCAAGGTCGTGCTGCTCGTAGGGATCGTCCTTGATGCGGTACAGTTCCAAGGGTGCCCCCTTCTTCACCGTCACCGCCTTCCAGCCCTGATGGCGGATGGCCCGCTGCTTGCCGGGAAACTCCCAGTAGAGCGGGCGGCTGTCGGTATCGATGTCCTCACCGTAGAACAGCGGCGAGATGTCCATGCCGTTAGTGTCGCCGGGCACGTTCTCGGGATGTCCCGCGAGCCGTGCCAAGGTCGGCATGAAGTCGGGGAAGTAGACGAGGTTGTCAATCTGCCGGGCAGGCACGCGCCCCGGTTGGTTGACGATGAGCGGCACGCGTATGCCGCCCTCGTAGAGCTGCCCCTTGCGCCCCTTCAGTCCAGCGCCGCAGTTCAGCTCCTTCAGCGGAGCCATCACCGCCGCCCCGTTGTCGCTGGCAAAGATGATAAGCGTGTTCTCGCGCAGGCCGAGGGCGTCGAGGGTGCCGAGCAGCCGGCCGATGTTGTAGTCCATGTGGGTCACCAAGGCGGCGTAGCGCTTGGTGTTCGCCGACCAGTCGCCGCGTTCGTCATACCACGACGTGTCGTCGATGTTATACGGCTCGTGGGGCGCGTCATAGCCGAGGAACAGGAAGAACGGTCGCTCCTTATTACGGTGGATGAACTGTATGGCGTCGTCGGTCGAAATCTCGGTGTTGTGTCGCACGTGGGCGTTGTGCTCGTTCTCCTTGATGTTGATGAGCGAGTCGCCGTGCAGACGGTAGTACGGGTAGTAGTAGGGCGAGTTAGAGTGGACGGTGGCAATAGTCCAGCCGTAGAACTCGTCGAAGCCGCGGTGGTTGGGAGCCGCCTGCGGGTCGTAGCCGTCGAGGTGCCACTTGTTGACCAGACAGGTACGGTAGCCGGCCTTCGACATCACCGTGCCTAACGTCACGTCCTCGGGCAGCAGATTGGCCCGGCGCACGATGGTGGTGTCGCCCTTGGGGTTGATCTTCAAGCCCGTCAGCCCGCCGGCGTAGCACTGGTTGTCGCGGATGCGGGTGTTGCCGGAGTTCTTGCCCGTCATCAGCGAGCAGCGCGACGGCGAGCTGATGCCGCTGCCGGCGTAGGCCTGCGTGAACGACGTGCCGGTACGGGCCAGCCGGTCGATGTTCGGCGTCTGGATATACTGGTTTCCGTAGCAAGCTAGGTCGCCATAGCCCATGTCGTCGGCCAGGATAAAGATGATGTTAGGCCGCTCGTCGGCAGCCATCGCCTGCTGTGCCAACAGGGCTCCAAAGGCCATAAGAACGTTCTTCATATCGTTTTTGTTTGCAAATTTACGAAAAAGTTCGTAACTTTGCGCTCAAAACAGAAAATAATTGCAATGAAGAACTTATTGACACGCCGCACCATCCGCAAATATGCGGACCGAGAAGTAGAAGAACAGTTGCTGAACCGCCTCATGGAAGAAGCCGCCCGCACCCAGACGATGGGCAATCTGCAGCTCTACTCCGTCATCGTCACACGCTCACGCGAGATGAAAAAACTGTTGGCCCCGGCCCATTTCAACCAGCCGATGGTAACTGAGGCCCCCGTGGTGCTCACCATCTGCGCCGACTTCAACCGCACCAGCTTCTGGGCCAGATGCCGAAAGGCCGAGCCAGGCTACGACAACCTGCTCTCGTTCCTGAACGCCGCCACCGACGCCCTGCTCTACACGCAGACGCTCTGCAACCTGATGGACGAGGAGGGACTGGGCTACTGCTACTTGGGCACCACCGTCTACCAGCCCCAGCAGATCATCGACGCCCTCCACCTGCCCAAGCTCACGATGCCCGTAGCCACGCTGACGGTCGGCTGGCCCGCCGAGGAGCCGCCCCTCTCCGACCGCCTGCCCCTTGAAAGTTTCGTCCATCAGGAGCGCTACAACGACTACTCAGGCGCCGACATCGACACCTACTACACACCGAAGGAACAGCTCGAAGAGAACCGCCACTTCGTCCGCATCAACCACAAGGAGACGCTGGCCCAGGTGTTCACCGACATCCGCTATACGCGACGCGACAACGAGGCCATGTCGAAGACGCTCATCGAGACCCTCGTCCGCCAGGGCTTCCTGCCCCACACCATCCTCATGGCTCCCAACTTCTAAGGTTTGAAAATAAGTAAAGCCCCCAGCCTCCGAATATGCAGAGGCTGGGGGCTTTATATGCGGGGCTTGGGGTCGGCATATAAGGAGCGGTAGGCGAGTACCCTTTTGCCGGGGCTTTACTCCCTGTTTACCGCGTCCTTACTCCCCGTTTGCTACGGGTTTTCTCCCTGTCTTACTCCACGACGATGGGCTTGTACTTCGGTACGAGCGTCTTCATGATGCACCAGCCGATGAGGTAGGCCACGGCGCAGATGCAGAAGACCACCATGTAGGCAGCGGGCTTGCCCTCGAAACCGAAGAAGGTGAAGTTGGCACCCTGGGCGGCTGCCCAGTCGAAGAACTTACCCGAGCCGAAGTTGATGCTCATCGAACCGATACCGCCGGCCATCGTACCCAGTCCGACGATGGTGCCGATGGTCGACTTCGGGAACATGTCGCCGATGGTCGAGAAGAGGTTGGCCGACCAGGCCTGGTGTCCGGCACCGAGCAGACCGATGAGGATGGCGGGCCACCAGGCGCTGTAAGCACCGAGGGGCTGCGCAAAGAGTCCGAGGACCGGCAGACAGGCGAAGATGAGCATGGCGCGCATACGGCCCAGATAGGGGTTCATTCCCTTCTTCTCGACGAAGTAGGTGGGCAGGTAGCCGCCGCCGATGGAGACGATGGTGACGATGGCATAGAGCGTGAAGATGAGCAGGATGCCCATGGTCGAGTCGCTGGTGTAGCCGTACTGGTCGCTGAAGTAAGCGGGAGCCCAGAACAGGAAGAACCACCAGACGCCGTCGGTCATGAACTTACCGACGAGGAAGGCCCACGTCTGCTTGAACGAGAAGCACTTGGCGAAGGGGATGGTCTTCTCCTCCTTCACGGCATCGCGATCCTGAACTTCGGCCAGGTCGTTGTCCTGCTCGATGTAGTTCAGCTCAGCCTGGTTCACGCGCGGGTTCTTGGCCGGTTTGTCGTAGAGCCAGGCCCACAGACCCATCCAGATGAAGCCGAGGGCACCGATGATGATGAAAGCCATCTCCCAGCCCCAGGCACGTGCCAGCAGGGGAATGGTGGCGGGGGCAGCGAGGGCACCGACGGAGGCGCCGCTGTTGAAGATGGAGGTTGAGAAGGCGCGGTCCTTCTTGGGGAAGTACTCGGCCGTGGCCTTGATGGCGGCGGGGAAGTTGCCGGCCTCACCAACGGCGAGAATCATGCGGCAGGCCAGGAAGAGCCATACTGAGATGGTGGTCAGGGCGGTGATGCTGCCTCCGGCCAGACCTAAGGCCGTCCATCCGCAGGCGGCATGCAGACAGGCACCCACCGACCAAACGAAGATAGCGATGAGGTAGCCCTTCTTCGTGCCCATCCAGTCGATAAACTTTCCGGCGAAGAGGTTGGCGATGGCATAGAACAGCGAGAACATACCGGTTATGGTGCCGTAGTGGCTATCGGTCCAATGGAAGTCGGGGGCTATGAAGTCCTTCCAGGTTAATGACAGGACCTGACGGTCCATGTAGTTGATAGTGGTTGCCAGGAACAGCAGCGCACAGATGACCCAACGGAAGTTGGACATTTTGGTGGTTTGTACAGGAGTCATAGATATTTACGATTTACAGTTTTTCGATTGACTATTTGATATCGATGACGGGAATGTTGTCCTTGTCGTTATAGTAAAGGTTCTCGCCAGCCATACCCCAGATGAAGGTATAGTAATAGGTGCCGGCAGCAGCGTGCATCGACCACTCGGGCGACATGATGGCCTGCTCGTTGTGGAGCCAGACGACGCGGCTCTCCTCGGGCTGTCCCATGATGTGGGCGATGGTCTGGTCCTGAGGCAGGTTGAAGTAGTAGTAGGCCTCGATGCGGCGACCGTGGGTGTGGGGCGGCATCGTGTTCCAGGCGGCGCCGGGATTGAGCTGCGTCAGTCCGAGCTGCAGCTGGCAGGGGCCTTCCTCGAGCACGTCGTTAACGATGAGCTTGTAGACGGTGCGGTTGTTGCACTCCTCAAGCGAGCCGACGGGGCCCCAGACGGCGGCCTTCAGCGAACCCTTGCGGCCGTCGAGGGTAATCCATTGCGTCTTGAAATGCTGGTGGGCGGTGGCCGAGTTCAGGTAGAACTTGGCGGGCTTTGAGGCATCCTTCGAGCGGAACTGCACCTTCTTGTTCACATCCTTGTCCTTGCCAATGTGGCCGCGGCCGATGTAGAGGGCCTCCTTGGGCGAAAGGGCGTACTCCTTGCCGTCGACGATGACCAAGCCATCGCCCGCGCCGCAGTTGACGACGCCGAGCTCACGGTTGTACATGAAATACTTCTCCTTGATGGTGTTATCGACGTCGAGGCCCAGCTCCCAGAAGTTCTCTAAGGTCAGCGTGGTGTTGACGGGCATCGCCCCACCGAAGATGAAGCGGTCGTAGTGAGAATAGGTGAGCAGGATGGAGTCGGCAGCCATCACCTTCTCCATCACGAAACGGTCGCGGAGCAGCGGCGTGTCGTAGTGTTTCACATCCTCGGGATGGCAGGCTGTCTGGAACTTCACGTGCTGAACGCCCACATACCTGTCGGCTTCCTGCGCCTGGGCAGAAAGCGTGAGGGCCAAAGCCCCCGCAATGGTTAGAATTGCTTTTTTCATTGTCTTTCTTTTATTTGTTGTTCTTTTCTTCTTTAACGATGCGCATGCGGTTCCAAATGACCATGCCGATGGTGATGGCGGTGAGGACAGCGGCACCAATCCACTTCAGGTAAGCCACACACTTGTAGATAACCCAGCCGAAGAGCGAGGAGGCAAAGTCGAGGGCACCACCCTCGAAGCCGGCAGGAATGTCGGCAGCCTTGTCACCCGTCTGTTCGAAGACGGTGTGGGCAGCCTGCGTGAATGCGGGCGCCATGTCAGTAACGAAGTAGAGGCCGATGGCCAGGGCCACCAGTCCGATGATAAACGTCTTGACGACATTACCCTTCGTAAACGGCAGCACCACGGGGAACAGGTAGAACATACCAGCCAGCGAGGCCAGCGGCAGGAACTGGTTGCCAGGCAGGATGACGGCCAGGCCCAGGGCCACGGGGATGAGCAGCAGCGAGACGACGAGCGTCGTCGGGTGGCCGATGACCACGGCGGGCGACATGCCGATATACACCTTCTTACCGTTGAACTTGCGCTTCACCACCTCCTGCGTCTTCTCGGCGATGGGCTTCAGACCCTCAATGAAGAGCGAGGTGATGCGGGGAATCAGCTCCATGACGGCACCCATCGTGACACCGAGAAACAGCACCTTCTTGATGTCCATCTGTGCCAGCACGCCGATGAGCGCACCGACGATGACGCCGAGCACGAGCGGCTCGCCGAGCACGCCGAACTTCTTCTTCAGTCCGTCGGCATCAATGTTCAGGCGGTCGAAGCCGGGAATCATGTCGAGCAGCTTGCCGATGCCCAAGGCGAAGGGCACGAAACTCTGGCAGAAGGGCTGCGGAATGCTGATGCCCTGCCACTCAGGGTAGTACTCCTGGAAGCGGTCGGCGGTGAGGTCGGCCATGACCAGCGTCACGATGTAGCAAACGATAGCAGCGAAGTAGCCCCACAGCAGGCTCTGGTCCATGACGAAGTAGGCGACGGCGCCGATGAAGGCGAAGTGCCAGTAGTTCCACAGGTCGATGTTGACCGTCCTGGTGCAGCCGGTGATGAGCAGCAGGAAGTTCACGCCCAGGCAGATGGGGATGATGAGTGCGCCGACGGCGGTGTTGTAGGCCACGGCGGCAGCGGCGGGCCAGCCCATGTCGAAGACCTTCAGCTGGAGGTCGTAGAGCTGGGAGATGTCGCTGAGCGGCCCACCGAAATTGGTGGTCAGCAGGGCCGTAACGATGCCCAAGCCCACAAAACCGACGCCTACGTAGAGGCCCGACTTCAGCGAGCGTCCGAACTTCAGTCCGATACACAGACCGATAATTGTAAACAGGATTGGCATCATGACCGATGCCCCAAGACTGATAATGTAACTGAATACTTGCTCCATTTTATCGATTAGTTTGTTTGTTTTAGCGCATAATACGGTGCAAAAGTACTAAATATTTTCCAAATAGCAGCAGAAATTGAGAGAAAGTTTGTAACTTTGTGCCCTCAAATTTGCTATCGTACCTATAATATATGACAAGAACAATACTGACAACGGCCTTTGCGCTGCTTTTCATGCTCACTACGGCCACGGCTGGCTCGGTTAACCGCGGACCGGGCTGCTGGCGCACACACACTGCCCGCCAGAAAGCTGCTGCCCGACTGGCCACGCAGAAGCCGACTGACTCTGACATACTGACCAACTACAGGGGAAAGAAGAAAGGACTGGTCATTCTGTGCGAATTTACCAACAAGAAATTCGCCAGCGGCCACGACCACGAAAAATACAACAATATTCTCAATACGCCGGGCTACACCACCAGCGAGGGGTTCCTGGGCAGCGTCGCCGACTACTTCCGCGACCAGTCGGCCGGACTCTTCGAGCTGAACTTCGACGTGGTGGGGCCGTTCACTACCCAAAAAGACTACAAGTACTACGGTCAGAACGACAAGGACGGCCTTGACCTCTATCCTCACAAAATGATTATCGAGATGTGCAAGGCCGCTGACTCAGAGGTAAACTTTGCCGACTACGACTGGGACGGCGACGGCTATGTGGACGAGGTATTCGTGGTCTACGCCGGCAAGGGCGAGTCGGACAGCTATCAGGACAACACTATCTGGCCACACATGTGGACGCTTCAGGAAGCCGGTGAGCGCACTCTCAAGCTGGACGGCGTAGAGATCGACGTCTACGCCTGTGCCAACGAGCTGAAGTCATCAGGCCATATCAACGGCATCGGCACATTCTGCCACGAGTTCTCCCACTGTCTGGGACTGCCCGACTTCTACGACATCTATTACAGCGGGGAGTTCGGCATGGACGACTTCGACGTGATGTCGGGCGGCAGCTATGGTTTCGACGGCTTTTGTCCCGTGGGCTACACAGCCTACGAGAAGATGGCCTGCGGCTGGCAGCAGCCCATCGTGCTCGGCAGCAAGGACGTGACGGTGGACAGTCTGAAGCCCATGAACATGCACGGCGAAACTTATATCATCTACAACGACGCCTATCACGACGAGTACTACCTGATAGAGAACCGCCAGAAGAAGGGCTGGGATGCCGATTACCCCGACCAAGGACTGCTCATCACCCACGTGGACTTCGACGAGATGGTGTGGTACAACAACATTCCCAACAGCGTCATCTCAGAAAAGGACGCCATCAATGACGGCCTGACCTGCGGCAACGACCACCCGCGCATGACCATGTTCCATGCAGACGATGACGACAAGTACCTGGCCTCTGACCTTTATCCCTGGTATCGCAGCGATTCGCTGACGGCGACCTCGAAGCCCGCCGGCACGCTCTACCACAAGAATTCGGCTGGCACGAAACTGATGCAGGGGGCCATCCTCAACATCAAGCAGAATAGCGACGGCACCATGGCCTTCAGCTACCGCGCCCCGAAACAGCCAGTAGCCGACGGCATCACCGAGGTGACCGGCCGCCGTCGCAGCGAGACGGTATACACCATAGACGGACGTGCCGCAGGTTCTGCATTGCAGTCCCTGCGACACGGTATCTACATCGTCGGCGGCAAGAAGGTTGTCCGCTGACGGTCAATCCTGGAAATACACTTTCTTCACACGCCCCGACACACCCGTGAGCACCTCATAGGGTATGGTGTCGGTCAGGTCGCTGAGCACGGTGACGGGCAGGCTGCTGCCAAAAATCTCGACGCTGTCGCCCTCGTGGCAGTCGATGCCGGTACAGTCTATCATAGCCACGTCCATGCAGATATTCCCCACATACTCAGCCCGTTGGCCGTTGACCAGACAGTAGCCGTGACGGTTGCCGAGGTGACGGTTCAGTCCGTCGGCATAGCCGATGGGGATGGCCCCTATCAGCGAGTCGCGGTCGAGCACGGTACGGCGGCTGTAGCCTACGGAGTCGCCCGCCTTCACGTGGCGCAGCTGGAGGATGGTGGTCTTAAGCGTGCTCACGGTACTCAGCATCTCATTGTTACGCGGATTCACCCCGTAGAGCCCAATGCCCAGACGGCACATGTCCATCTGCCGCTGGGGGAAGTGCTCAATGCCGGCGGAGTTGTCCATGTGGCGCAGAATCTTGTGGCTGAAGGCGGCCTGCAGACGGCGGCTGCCCTCGTCGAACAGCTGGAACTGACGGGCCGAGAAGTCGTCGAACGAATCGCTGTCGCTGCCCACGAAGTGGCTGAAGACGGAGCGCGGAATCACCGCCTGCTGATGTTTCAGACGGTCAATCAGCTCGTCCATGTCGACCTCGGGGTTAAAGCCCAGGCGGTGCATGCCCGTGTCGAGCTTGATGTGTACGGGCCAGCCGGTGATGCCCTCCTTGCGGGCGGCCTTGATCAGCGCGTCGAGCAGGCGGAAGGAGTAGACCTCGGGTTCCAGATCGTAGTCGAACATCGTCTTGAAGGCCGTCATCTCGGGGTTCATCACCATGATATTGGCCGTGATGCCCGCCTTGCGCAGCGTCACGCCCTCGTCCGCCACGGCCACGGCGAGATAGTCGACGCGGTGGTCCTGCAACGTCTTGGACACCTCGACGGCACCGGCACCGTAGGCGTCGGCTTTGACCATACACACCATCTTCGTCTCCGGCTTCAGGAACGAGCGGTAGTAGTTCAGGTTGTCGACCACGGCATTGAGGTTCACCTCGAGGATGGTCTCGTGGACCTTCTGCTCCAGCTGCTCCGTGATGCGCTCAAAGCCGAAGCGGCGCGCACCCTTCAGCAGGATGAGCTCGTCGTGGAGTTGGGCGAAGACGGGACTGGCGAGGAAGTCGTCGGTGGTGGCAAAAAAGTATTTCTCGCCTACAAGGAAGGCACGCGACTGGGCGGAGAGCTCGTCGCCGATGCCGATAAACTTCGTAACGCCGCGCTTCAGGCAGAGGTCGTTCACCTCGCGGTAGAGCTCGGCTGCCGATGTGCCGCTTTGGTAGATGTCACTCAGGATGAGGGTGTTGGCCGACTGCTGCTGGCGGCGGCTCATGAAGTCGAGGGCGATGGCCAGCGAGTTGATGTCGTTGTTGTAAGAGTCGTTGATGATGGTACAGCCGCGCTGTCCCTGCTTCACCTCTAAGCGCATGGCCACAGGCTCCAGACCGGGCATGCGCTCGGCAATTTGCTCGGGGGTCAGTCCGAGGTGCAGGGCTGTGGCCGCGCAGATAATGCTGTCGTCGATACTGGCCTCATCGATGAAGGGAATGGTGTACTCGTCTTGCGTACCTTTATATATATAGGTGACATGGGCTGACTGGGCGTTCAGGGTAATCTCCTTGACGAAGAAGGGCGCCTGACTGTCGGTACGCGACCAGCCGATGCGCTCGCCCCGATAGCCGAGGCGGCGTATGCAGCGGCTCACGGTGTTGTCGTCCATCGGATAGACGAGGGCCTCGGTGTCGTGCATCAGCTCCAGCTTCTCCAGGCATTTCTCCTCCAGCGAGCGGAAGTTCTCCTGATGGGCGCTGCCCATGCAGGTGAGCACGCCGATGGTAGGCTGGATGATGTCGTGAAGCGCCATCATCTCGCCCGGCTGACTGATGCCCGCCTCGAAGATGGCCACCTCGGTCTGCTCGCTGAGGAGCCAGACAGACAGCGGTACGCCTATCTGCGAATTGAAGGAGCGCGGCGAGCGCACAATCTTCTGCGACGGCAGCAGCAGCTGGTAGAGCCACTCCTTGACCATTGTCTTGCCATTGCTGCCGGTGATGCCGACCACGGGAATCGAGAACTCGTCGCGATGGCGCTCGGCCAACCGCTGCAGGGCAGCTAACGACGAGGGCACTTTCAGGTAGTTGGCATCAGCCTGCGGATGCTCGGGCACCTGCTCCACCACGAACGAACGGACGCCGCGGCGGTAGAGGTCGTCGATGTAGCGATGGCCGTCGTTGCGCTTGGTGCGCAGGGCGAAAAAGAGCGTTTCCTCGGGAAAACACAGCGAGCGGCTATCGGTCAGCAGCCACCGCACATTGGCGTCGTGGTCGCCGTAGCGGCGGGCGCCTACCAATGTAGCTATTTTTTCTATAGAATAAGTCATATCCTTCTTTGTTTTTCAGCATGCAAAGTTACGCCATTTCTTTGAGACGTCCAAACGTTTCATGCTTTTTCTTGTAGACTTTTTATCTTCTACGCTTCTTGTGCCACCTCTGTGTGGGCGACCCAAATATATCGAAATCATCAATGTGAGATATTTCCGGCATGCCGCACCCCATCTCACCTACAACTGTAATGACGTCGAAACGGTAGGGGTTATCAATCTTTCGATACTTGATGTAGTGATTCATTGCAAGCCTCAGATGATGTCTCTTTTCGGTATCTATAGCCTGCAATGGGTCACCGAAGTCCCTGTTGCGGCGAGTCTTTACTTCTACAAAGACTATGGTTTCGCCATCTTGTGCAATAATGTCGATGTCGCGGTGAACAGAATGCCAGTCGCGCTCCAGAATGACGTAGCCCTTCTCTCGCAGGTAGGCAGCAGCAAGTTCCTCGCCCCAGATACCCAACTGGAGATGTTCTGGTCTTTCTGCTGATTGTTCCTGGCGTTTCTCATCCTTGCTGATCAGCGCCTGACACTTCTCAAAGGCGCTTCTTACCCATCCTTCCTCGTCGGGAACACGGGGAAGCATTCGCTCAAGGGCCAGGAGTATCTTCTTCGCCTCGTCAGCCTTCCCTTCTTCTATACGTTTCTTCAGTATATCCGTTGCCGTCCAGAACATAGCGAGAGATGTATACGGGCCCTTATCCGCAGCATACAATTGGCGGATAGCCTCGTAAGCCTCTTCTATTCTGCCCTGTTTACGCAGACGAAACACTTCATCGACGGTCATAGGCTAATGATAACGGTTGAGCAGAGCATCGACCTTGGCGCGGGTCTCAGCCATGAACTGGCGATACTCAAGGCTGTCGGGGTTGAACGGACGGTGGGCAAGGGCGGCCTTCAGCGGTGCCCACTCGCGGAGGAACTCCTTGGCTCGGGGCGAGAAACAACTGTCGACGAGCCGCTCCCAGATGTACTCGACAGTCTGCGACGACGGATGGAGCATGTCGTCGGCGTAGAAGCGATAGTCGCGCAACTCGTCCATCACGATTTCGTAGGCGGGAAAATAGGTGACGGTGAACGTTGAGCGTTGAACGTTGAACGTTGACATGACGTGGTCAACAGCGAGCAGGAGGGTGGCTTTGGAGAGCTGGCTCTCGTGGTAGCCGTACTTGCGGTAGCGGATGGGACTGACGGTGAGGACGACGTTGACATCGGGGCGGCGACTGCGGAGCAGGCAGATGGCGCGGCAGAGGTAGTCGGCACACTCGTCTACTGTCAGTTGCACCTCCTGGAAGAGCGAGGCGGGGCGCTTCTGGCAGTTATCGACTATCTCGCCCGTCTCCTTCAGACGGTAGACGTGGTTGGTGCCGAGGGTGATGAATGCGATAAGCGGTGCTCCCTCATAGCGCTCAATGGTGTGCAGCACGGAGGCGGGGTTGTACATCGTGCCGTAGGGATTGACGGTGGCACGGAACTGCTCGTCCTGAAAGCGGCGGCCGATGCTGTCGGCAAAACAACTGCCCACGAAAAGCATTTCCTCGCGCGGCTCAATCTGGAAGGGAGCCTTCAGAACATCAACTATGGTCCTAAACTCCATCAGCTTCTGCTTATTTGTAATCCCGTCTTCGAGAGCGTCATGTCGACGAAGCGGGCATTCGGGGCGAGGCGGTTCTCGTTGAGAACGGTCTTGATACGGGCAGCAGCCTCGGGGTCCTTGGCCACCATATAGAGGAAGCCGCCGCCACCTGCGCCGGGCAGTTTGTAGCCTAAGCAGAGGTCGTCGACGAGGGCGGTCAGCGCCGCCACCTCGGGCGGGTTGGTGCCACTGTCGAGCAGCTGGTTCTGCTGCCACGTCTTGCGCACAAGCAGTCCCATCTGCCTGAAGTCCTGTCGCTGGATGGCCTCGTACATATCCATCGTGTGCTGCTTCATCTGGCGCAGCAGGAGCAGCTGGTCGTGCTCGTTGAGGAACATCCGGCGCACAATCTCGGCCAGTATCTTCTTGGCCGTGCGGGTAATGCCTGTATAATATAATAGGTGGCACTGCTGGTACTCGGGTTGCGTGTACAGACCGTCGGGGAGCCAGCGCACCAATGGGTTCTGATTGAAGCCGCTGGTGGTCTGCAACAGTTTGACGCCGCCGAGCACGCCGCCGAACTGGTCCTGCCAGCCACCGCCGGTGGTGAGCATCTGTTCGAGGATGAGCGTGCGGTAGCCTATCTCGTTCTTGTCCCAGCCCAACTGGCAGAAGTCGTTGAGGGCACCAAGCACGGTGGCTGCCAGTATGCTCGACGTGCCGAGGCCACTGCCGGCGGGGACGGCTGACAGCAGGGTCAGTTCGATGCCGCAGCCGAAGGCTTCGAGCTGGGAGCGGAGCGAGGGGGGCTGCGGCACCGCCGCAGCACAGCCGACAGCAACAGGGCTACCGAAGCCGGCGAGCGTCAGGGCGGCTTTGGGGATGGAGAAGGGCGAGCCCACCTTCTTGTAGTCGGAGATCTGCTCGTTGGTCTCCACGACTTCGGTGGCCCCGAGGTCTATGCTGCGAAGGACGACGTGCGGCTCGCGGCAGGGCTTGACATAGCACTGCAGCGGCGGCTGGCCGTTCAGTTCGATGGCGAGGTTAACGACATTGCCGCCTTCCATCAGGCAGAATGGCGGCGTGTCGGTCCATCCGCCGGCAATGTCGATGCGCACAGGGGAGCGCGCCCAGACAATCTGGTCCTGACACAATTGATAATTGACAATTGACAATTGAGCATTTTGGCTACTCTGCATCAATCCCTCGCGCAGCAGTCCGAAGGCCCCGTCGCTGTCGCCACGGAACATGGCATCGTGGATGCGCGTCATCAGCGGGGCATCGGCAGGCAGGGGCGGCGGCAGGGGAATCTGTTCCTGGCGGAACTGCTCGGCAGCATCGGCCAGATCGAGTTGATAGAAGACGGAGTGCTGCCAGTTCTTGACCAGCGCAGGCCAGTTCTCGCGCTGGAAGTCGCGCCGCTGTGCAAACAGACGGTGCAGGTTGGCGCGCTCGGCTACGGCATTGCTGTCCACAGGGTCGTCGATACGGTAGCGGCGCACCTCGTAGTCGCTGTCGCCAACGGGTACGACATCGATGCACTCGCCGGGGGCAAGCGTGATGTCCCAGTCGTTGCGGGGCACGCCGGTGATGATGTTGTCGCGACTGAGTTGCCAGCTCTTGGGCACGTGAGAGTTCTCTATCCAGATGTTGGCGTTCTCCTCGGTGAACGTCACCTCAGTCACAGCGTTCTGCACAAAGATGTTGGGATGCGGCTTGCGGTCGAGGTGCATAATCTGGCGCTGGTCGCTCACCAGGTTCTGCAGGGCGAGCGTCGACGAGATCATCTCGCGCGACGTGCCGAAATGATAGAACTCGCCGCCCGTCAACGGCAGGATGGCCACACTCAACTCCCGCAGTTCTGCATCGTCAATCGTAGGTTCGGTGCCAAGTGAGCAGCCAAACTCACCGTAGAGGTCGTATGCCCTGCCCTCACAACGATTCATCAACATTTTCACCGCCCGGTCACTCAACATCCACACGCCGACATCGGTCAGGTAGTAATGGTCTTTCTGCAGTTCGTTGAGTGTCTTCACCGAAGGCTTCTGCAGCATCTGCTTCAGCACGGTCGGCGTAGTCCGGCTACTGACGAACACCCCGTGGTTCTTGGCCGTCGAGGCGGGAAGCCACAGACCATAGCACACCACGTCGGCATCGGGGATGGTCGGCAGGGGCTGCGTGGCGCGCACACAGACATCGCCGCTGACCACCATCGTGTGGATGGTGTCGGGCGCCATTGCCATCATCTGCCGGTAGAGCGGCAGCTGCAAGTCCATCAGCGTCTGAGACAACCGCTGGCCGCGCTCCCAGCGGAGCACAGGCAGAGGCATCAGAATCTTACCGCTGACGGCATACGACGGTAGCCGACGGCTCTGTCCGCCAGCGTGTACCAGGATGCGCTTGTCCTTCGGCAGCCAATCGTCGAACTGGTCATCGCCGCAGGCCTGCTGCAATAGCCACGCCGTACCGCCACCACTGCCGAGGCGGTGGCCCACAGGGTCGCAGGTGGAGAAAAACTCGTCGCGGCTCAGGCCGGTAATATCGTGAAAACAGTCCACCACGTTGGGTGGCAGCGAAAGCAGTATCTTCATAGCGCTACTGTGCGGGCTTCATCTTGCGATACGACAGGAACAGTGCCAGCAGCACGAGCAACACAAGTACGCCTAAAGAGGCATAGGCTATGGTCTCGGTGGTGTCGAGCGACTTGGGGAAGAACGACAGCACCACCTTATGCTGTCCGGGACTGACGGTGAGGGCGCGCAGCACGTAGTCAACGCGGCCAACCTCAACCGGCTGGTCGTCGACGGTGGCAGTCCAGCCAGGATAGTAGATTTCGGAGAACACCACTACCCCACCCCGGGCCGACGTAACGTCGTAGGTCAGCTGGTTGGGCTCATAGGCTGTCAGGGTGACCAGGGCGGCCGAGTCGGCAGCCTGCTCGGCGACGGGCTTCAGCAGTTCGCGGAACTTGGCATCGGCCACAGCCTCGTGGCGCAGGTCGAGCTTGCCGAGGGCATCGAGCTCCTGGTTGGCATTGTCGACGAACTTCACTGAGTTGACAAACCAAGCATTGCCGAATCTATACGGATTCTCCACAGGCACGGTCTTACCGTCCTGCAGCGGCAGGATGAAGTACTTGGTGTTGAGCATGTTGAGCACGGGATAGACGGAGTCGCCCTTCACCAGCGTCATGTCGCCGGCAGCCTCAGCCACGGCGGCAAAGGTCTGCTGCATCTCGGGTGAGATGTACGCCTCGATGAGTTCCTGGTAGCGGCGCAGCTTGGCGGCGTGGTAGCCACCGATAGACTTATGGTAGTAGGATGTCTCATTCTCGTTGAACGTGTTCGAGGCGAGGTTCAGCACGCGGTAGTCGAGCGACTTGTCGGCGAGGATAATCTCGTCGGTCTCGGTCTTGGGCTGCGCCTGCTCACGCTCGTACTTGGGCACGAACATCGCATCGTTCAGGTAGCGCTTGTTCACCGTCCAGAGGTCGATGAGACAGAGTGCCAGCAGCAGGCCGGCCAGGGTAATAGCCTTCAGCTTGCGTGCCATGAAGAGCACCAGGCAGACGGTGCCGATAAGAATAATAATGAACGAGCGCATGGCGTCGCTGGTGAACATGGCACGGCGCATCTCCGACAGGTTGGCCAACAGCGGGTTGAGCTGGTCAGCAGGGAACTGCGACAGGGCCTGCATCTCGCTGGAGGAGACGTAATTGCCAAAGAACACGTCGGGCATCGCCCAGAACAGCAGGGCTACGCAGCCCGTGAGGGCGAACGAGGCGACAACGGCCTTCCGCAACTTATCTGTCTTCACATCTCCGCTCACCACTTCCTTCAGTGCCAGCATGGCCAACAGGGGAATAGTGAATTCGGCGATGACGAGGATGGAGGCCACGGTGCGGAACTTGGCGTACATCGGCATGTAGTCGATGAAGAAATTGGTAAGACCCATGAAGTTCTTACCCCACGACAGCATGATGCTCAGCACCGTTGCCGCCAGGAGTGCCCACTTCATCGGACCTTTGACGATGAACAGGCCCAGCACGAAGAGGAAGAGCACGAAGGCACCCACGTAGACGGGCCCCGACGTGCCGGGCTGTTCGCCCCAGTACTGGCCTATCTGCTGGTAGATGCCGACGTAGTTGTTGTCGGCGTGCTTCATCGCCGTCTTGTTCATCACCAGCGGCTGCGAGGCACCGCCCTTCACATTGGGTACGAGGAGCGTCCAGGTCTCGCCGATGCCATACGACCACTGGGTGATATAGTCGCGCTCCAGTCCGCTCGAGGTCTGGTTGGCATTGTTCTCCTTTACCAGCTCACTCTTGCCACGCATCGACTCCTTCGAATACTGCCACGTGTGGTAGAGGTTCGAGATATTGACCAACACGCCCACCAGACCGCCTACTATGCAGACGGCCGTAGCCTTCAGGAAGCGCGCCATCTGCTTCTGGCGGATGGCTTCAATAAGGTAGGCCAGTATCATAAAGAAGATGACAAACAGATAGTAGTACGTCATCTGCACGTGGTTGGCATACACCTCGAAGGCCGTAAAGAATGCCGTCACAATCAACCCCCACAGGTACTTACCCCTATAGGCCAGCACGATACCCGCTATCAGCGGCGGCAGGTAGGCCAGCGCCCACACCTTCCAGATGTGTCCGGCGGCAATGATAATGAGGAAATACGTGCTGAAAGCCCACATCACCGAGCCCAACGCCGCCAGATACCAGCGGAAGTCGAAGGCACGCAACAGTAGGTAGAAACCCAAGAGGTAGACAAACACATACCAGACATTCTCGGGTAGCCACAGGTGGTAGGCATCAACGACCTTTCCCAGCAGATTGGTGCTGTTGTACGAGGGCGCCGACTGGTAGGTAGGCATACCGCTGAACAAGGCGTTGGTCCAGCGGGTGCGCTCACCCGTACGCTGATAATACTCCTGCTGTTCCAGTCCGGCTCCCACGCCTGCCGAGGCATCGTGACGGTAGAGGATGCGCCCCTCCGTGTCGGCGGGGAAGAAATAGGCGAAGGCCAGGACGGCAAACAACAATACGGCCACAATGTCGGGCACGAGTTTCTTGAGTGTAGTCATAACTTGCAAGTTTTTTACGTTTCTGCGTGCAAAGGTACGAAAATTTTCGTACCTTTGCACGCAGAAACCATAGAAAAAAGAATAAAAAAGGGAAATTCACTCTAAACAAGCAGTAATATGGAAGCCATACAAAGTTTCACCATCGACCACACCCGTCTGAAGCCGGGCATCTACATATCGCGCGAGGACAAGGGATTTACGACGTACGACCTGCGCATCACCGAGCCCAACAAGGAGCCTGCCGTGGCGCCGGCCGCCATCCACAGCCTGGAGCACTTGATGGCTACGTGGTTCCGCAACTCCCGCGTCAAGGACGACGTGGTGTATGTAGGGCCTATGGGCTGCCTTACCGGCATGTATATCATCATGACGGGTCAATACACCGTCGAGGACATGCGTCTGCTGACCATCAAGTGCTTAGAGTGGATTCTCACGCAGACCGAGGTGCCTGCCACGGAGCCGCAGACATGCGGCAACTACCTGCTCCACGACCTGCCGATGTGCCAGTGGGAGAGCCGCCGCTATCTCGACCGCCTGCAGCACGACTTCCACTCGGAGTACACCCGTCTGCAGGTCACCCTCAGCGACGGCCGCCAGTTTGCCGACGCATAACCACGCGGCCATTCTCGATATAGAGTCCCTTAGCGGGCGGTGCCTGTAGGCGCTGACCGTCCAGGTTGTAGAGTCGGTCGGCAGCCACCGGCTGGTCGCCAAGCTCGGGCTGGTCGATGCCGTCAAACCCTCCCTCAACGGGACCTTTGTGGCACGTGAACGCACCGACGAAGAAGACGGCACCCGTCGATTGCTCGCTGATGACATAAAGGAACGGGCGCGTAGCGTGGAACATCTTAAAATATTGCGGCTCCATTCCTGTAGATATATCAATGACAGTCACGGCTGCAGCCTCCGTGCCCTGCTCGTCGAGCTTGATTTTTGCCACCTGCTTCATCTGTCCGATAAAGGTTGGCACATCGCAGAACTCGGGGAACTCTGCCCGTGGCGTGAAAGCTGTGGGCATACCCAAGGCCGACATCACATCCTTCAGGCCCATATTGGTCGTGGTCTCGAAACGCGGCAGCTTCAGGTCAACCGCCGCCGGACTCATCTTCTGGCACAGCAGCCCGAACTGTGCGGCTGTCGGCACCTGGGGCACTGTGTTCACAAGCTTCGAGCCGGTCGGCTTGGGCAGCAGGACGGTCATCGCGTACGCCCCGTTGCCGTATGGCAGCCTGACGGCCTGATAGTCGTCATCTTCAGCGTAGGCGAACTCCTCCATCTGGCGCATCATCGGGACTGTGGTCAATTCTTTCGTATAGCCAGCATGGTCGAAGACTTCCTCCATCGTATTCTTTTCGTCGAACTTGTTCTGCCACACGCCCTTGAAGTAGATGGCATTCAGCAGGTAACTCACGCTGCCGGGGTTGAACGTCGACTCGTCGAGCACCTTTTTGATCATCTGCTGCGTGTGGTCGCTGGCCCACTGGTTGATGACGTCCATCGTCAGTCCGTCGTGGAAGTCGCGCGTCTCGGGCTGGGCATCGTAGTAGGTGTTGGCCTTCTCCACGAACGAGGGTTTCAGCTGATACGGCTGGTTCACGAAGATGGTATTGGCTATCGAGACCTTGGTCGTCCCGTCGAGCGCGCCGCTTTCGGTCATCATCTTGCGGCAGAACTGGTTGATGGCATCGGGCGAACCGACGTCGGCACCGCCCAGGACGGTACTGATTTCCTGCTGCGTCTGTCCGGCGGCGCCGTTGTTGAGCATCCCCAGGGCGTAGGTGATGCTCAGTGGTGAGAGAATGAGGTCCTGGCCACGGCTCACCTCACGCATCAGTCGGAAGGCGAAGTCGTTGTTCTGCTCCACCAGTCGCTGCTCGTCCTGTGTCAGCTCAATGTATTTGGGGGCATTGAAATCGATTGCGCTGAAATAGTAGTCGCCTGACACATACTCAAACGACTCATAGTCGCAGATGCAGTCTGGCTCAGGTTCAAACAGCCAGTGTACCAGCCCTTTCCCTTGGAATCCGACACCCTCGACAGCTACAAATCCCAACGTATAGAGGCTGCCGTCGGGACGCACGTTCTGATAGCGGAAACGGCGAAACAGCTGTCTGTTCACCTGGACGGTCTCCTCAATGGGCGTCGCTTCGGGGAATGAGTTGTCGCCGAAATGCAGACTGACGTCAAACAGCAAGAAGTCCTTCTTGTCGCCCAGATAGTCGTACTGCCACACCCTGCCCTCTTCGTCTTCGCGGAAGGCACCATAGTAGCTGTTGGTGCCATTGCCTTGGCGGTACATCCTCAGATACCGCCACCCGTCGATGACGGTGTCGCCTCTCAGCGTATAGGCCACCGGCCACGTAGAAGTCTCGTGAGGGTTCTCATAGTCCACGTCCTCAAAGTGGTGATACGTGTACCACCACGTCTTGCCTTCCTCCAGCATGGGCCGACGGTCGGCGGCACTGACGCTCAGAGCTGTCAGCAGCACAGTCAGTAATGTCTTCGTTCTCATAGTCAATTGTCTATTTAATGGTAATTCTTATGCCTAATGGTACGGTCACGACGAAGGGGTGCTCCGTCTGCCACGTCTCGACGCCGCTGCCATTGCGGAAGTAGTGCTGCAGACTCGGCTCGACGAAGAAGCCCACGGCGGGCGTCACGTCGTACTGCAGGCCGAGGCCCACGCCCGCCGACCACTGCAGACCGGGATGGAGGCGATCATGACCAGCCTCTACGACTGAACCGTTTATCACATAGCGGCTATCGAGGGTGGAGCGCAGCGGCAGCTGGAGCGTGACGTTGGCGGCGGCGTTGAGACTGAGCCTCGGCAACAGCTGCTGTCGCCATCCTGCCTGCAGCGGCAGACCAAGATACTGCACGCGCTGCTCCTGCTGCAACTGGGCAAAGGTATTGCCCGAGGCCAGGCTAGACGACAGCCGCGTGTATTGCAGGCCGAGGCTCACCTGCCAGTGCTTGCCGAGATGGCGGCTGACGGTCAGCCCGATGGTGAGCGGCAGCCGGTGGTTGGCCACGGAGTCATAGACGGAGGGGTTCATATCCGGGTCGGCGTATGGCAGCTGCGTGTTGCCGCTGCTGCCCGTGCCGCTATAGGCCAGGGCTATCGCCCACTCGGAGGGGGAGGCGTGTGGCACCGCCACACGACAGTCAACATCAGGGACTGTGGGACTGACGGTTGAGGCGGTGGTGTCTGGGACGGAGGTGTCGGCGACTGCTACGGCGGCGGTGTCGGCAACGACGGCAGCGATGGTGGTGCTTGCGGTATCGGCGGCTACGACGGCGGCTTCCACGGTTGCAGCGTCGGCTTTCGCGATTTCTCTGGTGCCAGCCATTCCCCTCCCTTGTAGGGGAGGGGTCAGGGGTGGGGTTAGTATCTTCTCTGAACCAGATGACAGACTCACCCCTTCCCCGGCTGCACCGTTATCCACCTGTTTCCCCGTCTCCAAACCATCTGCAGCAGGCTCTGTTTTCAACCAGTGCCACGCCAATGGCAGCAGCGCCGCCACGAGCAGCAGCACCATAGGCCGCAGCCACCGGCGCAACAGCAGCTTGGCCCGCGAGAGCTGGGCCGACGACGTGTGAGGCTCGATGCCGAGCAGGGCGGCAATCTCCTGATGACTCATACCCTCAAGCACCGACAGGCGGAACACGCGGCGATAGCTCTGGGGCAGGGCATCGACCAGGCGCAGAATCTCGTCGTAGGTGATGGGCATAGGCACGGGATCCACCACTTCCAAGGGGCGCTCCAGGGCATCGAGCGACACCATCGGCTCCTGCCTATGACGCTGCAGCCAGGTCTGCGTCAGGTTATGGACTACCCGCGTCATCCAGGCCTCTGCCTTCGACGTGTCCTTCAGGTCGCCAATCTTGCTGAAAATCAAGAGGAACGCATCGTGCAGCAAGTCATCGACGGTGGCCTCGTCGGTCACGTAGTGCCGACAGACCCTGCGCAGCCGGTCGTACATCTTGGTGTAGAGCACCTCGAAGGCCTGCTGGTCGCCCTGCTGGCACCGCTCGACTATTTGCTTAACGCTCAGTTCCCCCATCGTGGTTTATTTGATGATGGTCTTCCGTCCACCTATTATATATAGTCCGGGCTTCAGGCTTGTCTTGCTCACATTGCCCAGTCGCTGTCCGCTGAGCGTGTAGACGGTCTGCGGGGTGTCGGCACTGCTCCGCCTGCCACTCCCGACAGCCGTAGCTTGTTCACCCCCGACATAAAGCACCTGATAGCCGGAAATTGCAGGCACTTCAGTCTTATCAGGCTCTTCATAAGAAGCCACCATCAGTGCCCTGAAAGGCTTCTCCAAGTCGTCGGTGTCGAATTGACAGAAATAGCGGTCGTAGCTGCTCCAGCGGTAGAAGCCGTCGGGCGTGGTCTGCGCCAGTGTTGAGCCGACAAAGTCTATATCAGCACCTTTGGCCACGGCAGGCCGGGTGGCCGGAATGGTGACGTTCTCGGCATAGAACGCAATAGGCGACGGCAGCACCCGGCTGATGAGATAAGGCTCGTAGGCATTGAGGCGGTCCTCGCCGACGGGCTCAAACAGCAGCAGGTCGCCATCATTGCCCCGATAGCGGCTGACGGTCAGCTCAGGACTGTCGAAGCCGACATCCTCCCCCGGCGCACCATTGACCGCCGTCAGCCACGCCCGCTGCGCGTCGAAGGGCAGCACGAGCGTGCCCGACCGGTAGCCATCGCCCGGAACGCTTTCCGGCGTATAAGTAAAGAGGGCGCTTTTCACCGTGAACGGCATGGGACAGTAGTAGTCGAAGTCTTCGTTCAGCACGAAGTCGCGCCGCTCGTAGTCGCGTATCACCTGTCGGCTGTTGTCCAGTCCTCTCGGCACGTAGTCCATATAGTTCAGATAGTAGAGGCAGTTGGGGTTGGCCACCGAGGCGTCAATCGTGAAGATGCCGTTGATGCTATAGTTGCCGCGCAGGTCAACGGCCAGAGCATCGGCAGGCACCTTCAGCGTCATGCCGTCCTGCGGCAACTGGTGGACCTGGCCGTCGGCTGTCCAGTAGGTGTTTATGCCATCCTTATATACCAACGGAATCGTCACAATGGGTTGCCAGGCCAGTCGAACCTGCATTTCATTGCTGGCATTGTCACGCAAAGCATACGGGATGTCATAGCTGAAATTAAAGGTGACCGAAGCTTTTGGCCCTATTTCCCGGATTGTTTCATTGAACAGCGGCTCATAATGGGTGAACCCCGCCTCGGCTGTTTCCATGGAAAAGGTGACAGCATCCATCAGCCCATCTTCTCCCACAGCAAAAAAAGTGTTGTCACGAATAGCGTATGGCTCCTCATTCTTAATGGTCACCTGACCGGCTACCCGCAGCTTGTCAGGCACCCCATAGACAGTCAATCCTTTGTCGTTCGTCTCTGACATATACAGTACGACATCGCACTTCACACGTGGAGCGACAAACGGCTTGATGTCAGCGGCGAATGATAACAACGGGGCAGACGGATTCCCCTTGAACACTACTGGATACAGTTCACAATCGTAATGTCCCGGCTGCATGAAGCAGAGTTCCATGACAATCTCTTTGGTCTCACCAGCAGGAATCGAGACCCAGACAGGCCGTATCCAGTCTTCCTGAAGAGAGGGGTCCTGGTAGTTGAGGGGCAACCAGTAGTCGCCATAGTCTTGCTCGCCATGATTAGTTACTTCTACGTGCAGCAACTGAACCATTCGGGCCATCATGCTTCCATCTAATGCCACTTCCCTGACTACCAGAGATGAAGGGTCACTCGACGCACTGGCACACCAGCCTGTCAAGGCTGTCATGGCCATCATCAAAAATAGACACATTCGTTTCATATCTT
This sequence comes from uncultured Prevotellaceae bacterium, assembly GCA_946184965.1. GTDB lineage: Bacteria > Bacteroidota > Bacteroidia > Bacteroidales > Bacteroidaceae > Prevotella. The sequence goes on from CAMHHO010000003.1 coordinate 43,328, forward strand.
CCTTCCTTTATATTATGGGGTTCATAAATTCCTATTTCCTACTGCCGGCCACCCTCTTGCGGCCTTGTTCTATGTAGATGCCGCGAAGGGCGGTGACTGACTGCCTGCTGCCGCCAATCGTATAGCGGGCACCGCCAGCTTCAGTGCTTTTGATAATCGGTGCAATGAGCGTCCCGCCTGTATGCGACAAGAGCCACTGACGACCAAGCTCTTCGGGCAAAGAGTAGTATTCTGGTGTCTCTACACGACGGTCACGACTGCGAGCATAGTCAAAAGCCTCGCGCAATGACACCCACCCGTCACGGTCGCTGTCAGCATCAACCTCTTGACCGCTCTCGTCAGACCCATTGACAGCACAGATCCAGTGATAGACAAACTCATCATAAGGGCGGTCTGGACAGGACCACGACTGTTCGCTGCGACTACAGGCTGCCGACACAACAAGGCCGTCAGCCCGCAAAGCATCCATGAAACCTCCTGCATTGCACTGCCCCATGATAACGCAAGTGCGACTGACCTTGACCATATCAAGAAGCAGGGATAGCATTTGCGCATTCAGCTGGTCGTTACCCCAAAGCGAAAGACTCGCCTCGCCTGTAACGTCATCCAGGTTGCCATGACCAACCAAGAAAACAAGCAGCTTGTCATGGTGCTCTGCGTGCTGCGCTATATCACGGAATGTCTTGATGGCCATCTGAAGGGTTGCCGCCCCACTGACATCCGGCTCGCCGTCGCCATCCAAATCGACAGGCGACGAGGCGAAACCTGACCCGTCGGCTCTGATCATATCTTCAGCAGGATTGCTGCCATCACTTATGAGTACGCTAATGTTGCCACGAGGAACATGGCAGCGCCCTCGTAGTGTGCGGTAGAGCAGGGCGCAGTCGTTCCAGTAGCGCTCGTGATTGGTCAGGCGGTTGCGCCCGCCACTGATGAGCACGGCATAGAGCTGACCGTCGGCCTCTGCCTGGGCAAAGGCGACGATGGCAATCAGCCACACGGCGACGGTGAGCACAAACCTTGTCATTCTGTTATAACCCTGCAAATATAGCATTTTCTTGTCTGTCTTTCACCAATAAAGACAAGAAAAAGGCGAAAAGACTGCCGCGTGTTAACAATGTTTAAGGAAAAAGCAGTTTTGACAGGCAGCGGCATCAGTCCGCAAAAGCCACTATGTATATGGTATAAGCCAGGAAGAACCTGCACTTCCTGCACTGAGCCTCAGTATCAGCAGGTTAGGCCGCCTAAACCTGCACTGAATCTGCACCTGAACCTGCACTTGGTGAAAAGCAGCGGGTTTCGACAAAAAGGCGGCGGTTTATGGGCAAAAAGCAGCGGTTTGGAATTATTCCACGGCGTGGAATATTTGTCCCACAGCCTGGGACAAACGTCCCAAGCCGTGGGAACACGCTTTTGAAGCCGCCAAACGACATGAGTTGAGGCGACAAACTTAAGTGCAGGTTCAAGTGCAGGCTAAGTGCAGGTTCCGAAAGGGAACAAGCCCTATAACCAACTGTCAATCAGCCAACTAAGCACTAAGTGCAGAAAGTGCAGGATATTTTTGTCTTTACTTTACCCTAATGCCCGCCTTCTTGCGCTGATCGTGGTCGAGGATAATCTTGCGCATGCGCATGGACTGCGGCGTGACCTCTACCAGCTCGTCTTCCTTGATGTACTCCAGGCATTCCTCGAGCGACATGACGGTCTTGGGGATGATGCGCGCCTTGTCGTCGGTACCTGAGGCACGGACGTTGGTCAGCTGCTTGGCCTTGCAGACGTTGATGACGAGGTCGTTGTCGTGGACGTGCTCGCCGACGACCTGGCCGAAGTAGACTTCCTCGCCCGGGTCGATGAAGAACTTGCCTCGATCCTGCAACTTGTCGATGGCGTAGGCGTAGGCGGTGCCCGTCTCGAGGGCAATCATCGAACCGTTGACACGGCGCTCAATCTCACCCTTGTAAGGCTGGTACTCCTTGAAACGGTGGGCCATGATGGCCTCGCCCTGGCTGGCCGTCAGCACGTTGGTGCGCAGGCCGATGATGCCGCGCGAGGGAATGTCGAATTCAATGTTGGTGCGCTCGCCCTGCGACTCCATCGATGTCATCTCGCCCTTGCGGCGTGTCACCATGTCGATCATCTTCGAGGCAAACTCCTCGGGCACGTTGATGGTGAGCTCCTCGATAGGCTCGCACTTCTGGCCGTCGATCTCCTTGTAGATGACCTGCGGCTGGCCGACCTGCAGCTCGTAGCCCTCGCGGCGCATGGTCTCGATGAGCACGCTGAGGTGGAGCACGCCACGGCCTGAGACAACCCACTTGTCGGTGGAGTCCTCAAACTGCTCGACGCGCAGGGCGAGGTTCTTCTCGAGCTCGCGCTCCAGGCGGTCGTTGATGTGGCGCGAGGTGACAAACTTGCCCTCGCGGCCGAAGAACGGCGAGTCGTTGATAGTAAAAAGCATCGACATCGTAGGCTCGTCGATGGCGATGGGCGGCAGCGGCTCGGGGTTCTCCAGGTCGCAGATGGTGTCGCCAATCTCAAATTTCTCCAGACCGATAACGGCGCAGATGTCGCCGCAGTCGACCTTGTCGGTGCGCGAGTGACCCATGCCGTCGAAGGTGTGCAGTTCCTTGATTTTGGTCTTCTCCAACGAACCGTCGCGGTGGGCGATGGTTATCTGCTGACCGTCGCGGAGCGAGCCACGGTGGACGCGGCCCACGGCGATGCGGCCCGTGTAAGAGCTATAGTCGAGCGAGGTGATGAGCATCTGGGGCGTACCCTCCAACTGCTTCGGGGCGGGAATCACCTCAATGATCTTATTTAATAAATAGGTGATGTCGGTGGTGGGCTTGTTGTAGTCCTCGCCCATCCAGCCGTTCTTGGCCGAACCGTAGACGACGGGGAAGTCGAGCTGGTCCTCGGTGGCATTGAGCGAGAACATCAGGTCGAACACCATCTCGTAGACCTCCTCAGGGCGGCAGTTGGGCTTGTCGACCTTGTTCACCACGACGATGGGCTTCAGACCAATCTGCAGGGCCTTTTGCAGCACGAAGCGCGTCTGCGGCATCGGACCCTCGAAGGCGTCGACGAGTAGCAGACAGCCGTCGGCCATGTTGAGCACGCGCTCCACTTCACCACCGAAATCGGAGTGTCCCGGGGTGTCGATGATGTTGATCTTCACGCCCTTCCAGTTGATGCTGACGTTCTTCGACAGAATGGTGATGCCTCGTTCACGCTCGAGGTCGTTGGCGTCGAGTACTTGGCTGCTGAGGTTCTGTCCCTCGCGGAAGAGGTTTCCGGCCAGCATCATCTTGTCCACGAGCGTCGTCTTGCCGTGGTCAACGTGTGCAATAATTGCGATGTTTCTGATATCCTGCATAAGTCACTTTCTTGAAATCGGCTGCAAAGGTACGAAAAAAAAGCGTAAACCAAGTGGTTCACGCTTAAAAAAGTACTAAATGCCGTCGTTTAGAGCGGAATCTTATAGCCGAGGGTCAGCATGATGACGCTGTTCTTCTGGCTGTAGTCGCTGTTATTATCATTATCAACCAAGTTGCTCAAACCGAGGTTGTAGCGAGCGTCGATGACGAAATCAGAAATCTCGTAAGATATGCCAAGGGGAATTGAGAAGTCTAACGTTTGAAGGCCATCGGTGCCAGTGACCTCGACATCGTGGCCATTCACTGTGTATTTGTATTTCCTCGAGAGCAGGAATCCGGGCTGCACACCAGCCTTCAGAGCCAAACCGGGAGCAACGTAATAGTTAGCCAAGATGGGAATGTTCAGGTAAGTCAACGTAGAAGACGCATCAGTATAGCCTGGGACATAATTATCCTTCATAGCTGCACCTTGCATTGACACCAGAGCACCAGCAGTGATGGCCAGAGGCTCCGTGACATAATAGCCAAACTCAGCTCCACCTACCAGCCCGAGCTTCATTTTATATCCACTAGTTCCGTCACCAGTAACAGTTGCCAGCGTTCCACCGACCATGGGCTTCAAGAACATCTGCTGAGCATTTGCACTCATTGTAGCCATTAAGGCGACTACTGCCATAACAATCAATTTCTTCATAATAACATTTGTTTAGTTGTTAGACATATAAACTATATATATTTGTTGCAAAGCTAATAAAAAATCCTAACATTGTGACTAAAAGCAGACAAGAAGAGCCACAAATTAAGCATTATTAACAAAAGAGAGAAAAAGAGGTGCGAAAAACTTGTAGGAACGGAGAAAAAGTAGTACCTTTGCAGCCGCATTTGACGAAGCCCCCGTCGGTGATGAAGGCGGCAAGGACTTTTGAAGGATGTTTAGTATTAACAAATTCAATTCATCAACAACATGTACTTAGACAAAGAAAAGAAAGTAGAGATTTTCAGCCAGTATGGCAAGTCGGCAACCGACACGGGTTCTCCCGAGGCTCAGATTGCCCTGTTCACCTATCGCATCAAGCACCTGACGGAGCACCTGAAGAAGAACCACAAGGACTTCGCTACCGCCCGCTCGCTGACCATGATGGTAGGTCGTCGCCGCAAGCTGCTGAAGTACCTCTATGTCAACGACATCAACCGCTACCGTGCTATCATCAAGGAACTTGGTCTGAGAAAGTAATAAGGTAAAAAGGTTAGAAGGAAAAAAGCCGCGTAGGGAAATCCCTATGCGGTTTTATGTTTTTCCCCATTGCTATCTCAAAGAAATGTTGTATCTTTGCACCAGAAAACTTAGTTACTCACACAATAAAACATTACGGCTATGAAGAAAATATACGTACTCTGGGCTTTGCTGCTGACCATGATGGCCGGCACGACCTTCACCTCCTGCGATTGGGACGACGACGATGCCATCGCCTACACCCTCGAGGGTACATGGAAGGGAAACATGTATGTGAACACATACTACAACGGTAACACCTACTATGCCACAGCTACGGAAATCACATTCCTGCGCGACCCCTACCGCTACTCCAGCGGCGACGGCTACTGGGTGGACTACTACTCCAGGGCACCGTGGGACTATGTGGCCAACCACATACGCTGGACGGTGAACTACGGCAGAATCAGGGTCTACTTCATTGAGGAGGGATCGGAATTGGAAATCTACAACTACCGACTGAGCGACAACCGGTTCACGGGCTACATTTCCGAGTATGACAATGACGTGGAGTTCAGCCTCTATCACGTATCGTCGCCCAACTGGAGCAGCTATCGCTGGGGCTACGACGCCTGGTATGACGATTACTACTGGTCGCGCGAGACACGCGGGCTGGCAGCCGACAAGCCGGTCAGAAGGATTGGCAAGTAAACAACAAAAAGAAACGAGGAATGGAGACTGGTCCATTCCTCGTTTCTTTTTTATTTCACCTTGATACGGACATTTTCGCGGATGATGTTCTGGCAATGCTGGAACGTCGCGTCGTGCTTGGCACTGATGTCAATATTGCGCAGGGTGATGCGGTCGATGGGCATCTCAGGCAGTCCGTTGAACTCCATGGCATAGCCGGCACCGTGACAGATGACGTTGCGGATGTCGATGTTGCGGAAGACGGGCGTCTCCTCGGTAACGGGCACGGGCTTCGTCTCCGGCTGCTGTCCGCCTTCGGCCAACACCTCGGCCACCGACTTGCCGCCGTAGTACATGTTGAAGGTCAGGGCATAGGTCTTAATGTCGGTCATCGAGATACCGTCGATGAAGATGTTCTCGACCACACCACCACGGCCACGGGTCGACTTGAAGCGCAGGCCGACGTCGGTGCCGAGGAACTGGCAGTTCCTGACGCTGATGTTCCTAACGCCGCCGCTCATCTCAGAGCCCACGACGAAGCCGCCATGACCGGCAAAGACGGTGCAGCCGTCGACGACGACATTCGAGCAGGGCACGCCACGCCGGCGCCCGTCGGCATCCTTACCGCTCTTCAGGCAGATGCCGTCGTCGCCCGCATCGAACTTAGAATTGACAATCAGGGCGTTGGTACACGACTCCAGGTCGAGGGCATCGCCGTTTTGGGCGAAGGCGGGGTTACGCGCGAGTACATTATCTATAATAATATTCTCGCACATCAGCGGATGGATGTTCCACGCCGGTGAGTTCTGGAAGATGACGCCCTCAAGCAGCACGTTCTTGCAGCCAACAAGACTGACCATCACCGGGCGCAGGAACCGCTTCACCTGCTGCCACTCCTCTTCAGTCGTAGCAGCGGGCACGTTCATGTTGGCGCCCTTTTCGCCCTTCTCGTAACCCTCGGAGGGCACCCAGTAGTCCTTCTTCATCTCGCGGCCACCGGGCCGGTTCAGTATTTCCTTCCATTGGGCATCGGTCACCTTGGCCCGCTTCACCGGGCGCCAGTACTGACCATTGCCATCAATGACGCCCTGACCGGTAATCGAAATGTTGGTGGCACCGTTTGCACTCAGCGGCGACTGGCAGCGGCGAGTGTCAAGTCCCTCGAACGAGGTCTTGACAAGCGGGTAGAGGTCTTCGTCGGCAGCAAACTGGATGACGGCACCGGCCTCCAAGTGCAGGTCGATGTTCGACTCCAAGACGATGGGGCCTGTCAGCCACACGCCACGGGGCACGATAAGGTGGCCGCCGCCGTTGCGTTTCAGATAGCTGATGCCCTTGGCGAAGGCTTCCGTGCAGAGCATCTCGCCCGTACCAACGGCATCAAAGTTTGTCAACTCCACCCGACGGTCGGGAATGACGGGGGCCTGCACTTCTGCCATCTGGAACGGCAGGTTGTCGGTGTACTGTTTGTACTTGTTCTGGGCGTTCGCAGCGCAGAACGAGACAAGGCTTAAAATTAGTAAAGTAGTTCGCTTCATTTTTGTTAGAGTTATTAGTTATGGATTGTTAGCTATGTTAGTTTGGTTGGTATATCTCGCGAAGTGGTTTCATTACGAAGTCGCGCTTGTGCATCAGCGGATGCGGAATCTTCAGGTCGGGCTCGTCGAGCGTCAGGTCGTCGTAGAGAAGGATGTCAATGTCGATGGGTCTGTCAGCGTACTGACGGTCAGACAACTTTTGGCTGACGGTTAGACGGGTAGACTTTTCGACGGTTAGACAGGTAGATTTTTTTTTCCGGCCCAAGTCACGCTCTATCTGCTGGGTCAGCGTCAGCACCTCACGTGGTGTCTTTGCTGTCTGGCACAGGATAACGGCATTGAGGAAGTTATGGCAGGACTCAAAGCCCCACGGCTCGGACTCCATGAGCGACGACTGGCGAACGATCTGTCCCACCCTTTCCTGAACAAGTCGCACAGCATTTTCAATATTCTGCTGTCGATTGCCCAGATTACTTCCTAACCCCAAATATACCTTATGCATCTCTGAAAATAAAATCTAACCGTCTAACCGTCACATCAGTCTAACCGTCTAACCGTCAATATAGTCTAACCGTCACTCAGTCTAGTCGTCGAGAATCAGCAGCGCGTCGCCGAAGCATCCGAACTGATATCCCTTCTCGACTGCCTGCTCGTAAGCCTCGTAGACGATGTCGTAGCCACCGAAGGCCGCCGTCAGCATCATCATCGTCGACTCTGGGTGATAGAAGTTTGCTATCATCGCATTGGCGAGTCCGAAGTCATATGGCGGGAAGATGAACTTGTTGGTCCAGCCGTCGAAAGGCTTCAACAGTCCGTCGGTACCCACGGCGGTCTCCGTGGCGCGGGTTGTGCTGACACCCACTGTGCAGACACGGTGGCCGGCCTGCTTGGTGTCGTTCACTAGCTGGCAGCAAGCCTCGTCGATAATCATCTGCTCAGAGCTCATCTTGTGTTTCGTCAGGTCCTCCACCTCAATGCTGTCGAAGCAACCCAGACCACAGTGAACGGTCAGGTAGGCGAAGTTGAAGCCGCGTATCTCCATCATCTTCATCAGCTGGCGGCTGAAGTGCAGTCCGGTGGCAGGTGCCGTCACCGCCCCCTCGTTCTTGGCATAAATGGTCTGGAAGTTCTCCATATCCTCAGGCACTGTCTCCCGCTGGTCAACGATGTAACGCGGCAGCGGTGCCGACCCCAAGGCGAAGAGTTCGCGCTTGAACTCCTCGTGGTCGCAGTCGTAGAGGAAACGCAACGTGCGGCCACGGCTAGTAGTGTTGTCGATGACCTCAGCTACCATCGGTCCGTCCTCCTCGAAGAACAGTTTATTGCCAATGCGTATCTTACGAGCCGGCTCTACGAGCACATCCCACAGGCGCAGCTCAGCGTTCAGTTCACGCAGCAGGAATACCTCAATCTGGGCGTCGGTCTTCTCCTTGGTTCCGAAGAGCCGGGCCGGGAACACCTTCGTGTCGTTGAAGACAAAGGTATCGCCCTCGTCGAAGTAGTCCACGAGGTCGCGGAACATCAGGAACTGGTCGGTGTCGTTACCGTCAGCATCCTTCTTGTACATATCGATGGTCTGGCGCTTGCGGTGAATCACCATCAGGCGCGACTGGTCGCGGCTGTAAATACGCTCCTCAGTGCCGTCTTCATTCTTGAAGGTGCGGTGCGGCGGGAACAGCGCCACCTGCTCCTCGGGCAGTCTGAATCTGAATTGTGATAGTTTCATCTATGTTATTATTTCGTTATTTCGTTTCACGTTATTTCGTTATGACCTCGTCGAGCCACTGGGGGAACGAGTCGAACGTCTGACAGTCCTCGATACGGACATCGCCGAGACGAGTGCGGCAGAGAGCCGTCAGGAAGGCGCCACTGCCTAAGGCGTAGCCGATGTCGCGGGCCAAAGAGCGGATGTAAGTGCCCTTGCCGCAGACCACGCGGATGCTCATCTGCATCTTCACGGGGTCGAAGGCGGTTAACTCCAGTTCGTCGATGCGGACGGGCTTGGCCTGCAGTTCGATGTCGGCCCCCTTTCGGGCCAGCTTATAGGCACGGTGACCGTCGATCATGACGGCCGAGAACAACGGCGGCACCTGCTGAATCTCGCCGACAAAATCGGCAAGCACGCGCTCTATCAGCTCGCGGGTGATGTGGCGCGTGGGATAGGTCATGTCAACTGTATGCTCGCGGTCGAACGACGGCGTGGTAGCCCCCAGCTGCAGAGTGGCGGTGTACTCCTTGTCGTGGAGTTGGAGCGTCTCTATCTGCTTCGTGGCCTTGCCCGTGCAGAGTATCAGAACGCCTGTAGCCAAGGGGTCGAGCGTTCCGGCATGCCCCGTCTTCACCCGCTTGACGTGCATCTTCTTTGAGATGAGGAAGCGGATGTGAGCCAATGCGCCGAACGACGACATGCCATAAGGCTTGTTGATGTATATGAATGCGCCTTCGTTGAAGTCCATTTAGTCGACCATTGCAAGTGAGTGACCTGTCAGCAGCAGCACGATGATGATGGTGCCGACAATGATGCGATAGATACCAAAGGCCTTGAAGCCGTACTTGGTGAGGAAGGCCACGAACCACTTCATGGCTAAGAGCGCAACGATGAACGCCACGGCACAGCCTAAGAGCAGCATCAGAATGTTGTGAGACGTGGCCCAGACGGCATCCTCCTTCACGAGGTCGAGCAGATCGAGCAGCGTGGCACCGGCCATCGTTGGCACGGCCAGGAAGAACGAGAACTCGGCAGCACGCTTGCGCGTCAGTCCCTGTGTCATACCGCCCACGATGGTAGCCATCGAGCGCGACACACCGGGAATAACTGATATGCACTGATAGAGGCCGATGTTGAATGCCCGTTTCTCGTTGACCTTCTTGTCGTCGCTGCCCTTGTTGAACAACTTGTCGCAGAAAAGCATGAACACACCTCCGACTACCAGCATCACGGCCACTACCTCGACGCTGTCGAGGAGCCAGTCGAGCGCACCCGACTTCTTGGCCAGCAGTCCGATGATGACTGCCGGCAGCACGCCAACGAAGAGCAGCCAGTAGAAGTAGTACTTATGCTTAAGCTTCTGCCACGCCGAACTGCCCTCAGGGGCTGGCGTGTTGTCCAGCTTGAAGAACCGCTTCCAGTAGAGACAAACCACAGACAGGATGGCACCAAACTGGATGATGAACGTGAAGGCATGGACGAAAGGATCGCCTTGCTCAATGCCCAGCAGGTTCTGGGTGATAATCATGTGCCCCGTCGACGAGACGGGCAGGAACTCAGTGAGTCCCTCCACGATGGCAATGATGACAGTCTCTATCCAGGTCATTCAGTTACCTCCTTCTGCACTTCGTCCTTCGGCTTATGCACCACGGCGTAGATCATCGACACAAAGCCTAACAGGCAGACAATGGGAGCCACCACGATGCGGCGCGTACTAAAGATGTCGGGGTTGTAAGCTTCTTCCGACGAACTGCCGCCACTCATTAGGATAAAGCCGATGATAACCACCAGCATGCCCACAGCAAGGAGGATGAAATTCATGCGGCCAAATGCAAAGTTTCTCTTGTCCATCATATCTTTTTACTGTTTTACCTTTTTACTGTTTTACCTTTTCACTGTTTTACCTTTAAATCTTATAAAGGTCGCCAGCCCGCATCCGCAGGAAGCGGTTCACAGAAATATACGAGCAAAGCGACGTGATAATCAGTCCAAACAGGAACACCGCTGCACCAGTGATGGCCAGCACCTGCCAAGTGATGATATCCGTGAGGTTCGGCTCGTACCTATAAAGCCACCAGATGCCGAAGCCCAAGACGAGGCAGGCCAGCAGAGCTGCCAAAAGGCCCACCACCACACCGTCGCGCATGAAGGGACGGCGGATGAAGCCCCACGATGCGCCCACCAACTTCATGGTGTGAATCAAGAAGCGCTGGGAATAGACTCTCAGGCGCACCGTGTTGCTAATGAGCGAATAGCTAATGAACGTCAGCAGCACAGCCAGTATCAACAGCACCAGACTCACCTTCTGCAGGTTTTTGTTCACCTTGTCCATCAAATCTTCTTGATAGGCGACATCGCTCACCTTGGGATTCGCCGACAGTTCCTTGGCTATCCACACCAACGAGTCACGGTTGGCATAGTCCGACTTCAACTGCAACTCCAGAGTGGCCACAAAGGGATTCATGCCGAGAAACTCCGACGGGTCGCTACCCATGGCCTCGGTCTGGTCTTTCAGAGCCTGCTCCTTGCTCACGTAGTCGATGTTGCGGGCGTAAGGACGGTGGTACAAGTCACGGCACAGCCGGTGGGCGTCGTTCGCCGTCACCGTGTCGCCCAACATGACGGTCACCGTCAGGTTCTCCTTCACGTAGTTCGACAGGTTATGGGCTGTCAGCACCGAGAGCACCACAATACCAAGCAATATCAGCACCATCGTCGTGCTGATACACAATGTAACAACCTGCATACCATGGCGGTGCCGGGTCGTTTTATTCCTTTTTCTCATTTACTTTACGTACGTAAATCTAAAATCGGTTGCAAAGATACAAATATTTTTTGGGGGAAACAAACTTTTTTCGTAATTTTGCACCTGCTATGAGTACAATCATTTATCCATCGCCTATATTCGGCCCTGTCAAGAGCCGCCGATTAGGGCTGTCGTTAGGCATCAACCTGCTGCCTGCCGACGGCAAAGTGTGTACATTCGACTGCATTTACTGCGAGTGTGGCTTCAACAGTGAGAACCGCCCTACCCTGCCATTACCTACGCGTCAGGATGTAGGTCTTGCCCTGGGGCACAAGCTGCGCCAGATGGCCGAGCAAGGACAGCGGCCTGACGTGCTGACCTTTGCCGGCAACGGCGAGCCCACATGCCACCCCGACTTCGCCGCCATCATCGGCGATACCATCCAGCTGCGCGACCGCTTCTGCCCCAGTGCCAAGGTGTCGGTGCTGTCGAATGCCACCATGATTCACCGCCCCGCCGTCCACGACGCGCTGATGCTGGTGGACAACAACATTCAGAAACTCGACACCATCGACCCAGAGTTCATCGGTCGTGTCGACCGCCCCACCGGCGCCTACGACGTCAATGCCGTCATCGAGCGACTGAAAACCTTCAACGGGCACGTCATCATCCAAACCATGTTCCTCTGCGGTCCCGACCTCGACAACACCACCCCACGCTATGTGGAGCCATGGCTTCAAGCCGTCAGCGACATCAAGCCCCAACAGGTAATGATTTACACCGTTGACCGTGAGACTCCTGACCGCTCGCTGCGCAAGGCCTCACGCCAGCAGCTCGATGCCATCCGCGACCAGGTCATCGCCGCCGGCATTCCCTGTACCGCTTCATACTGATACACCATGTATAGAGTCAACGACATATTCTACTCGATTCAAGGAGAAGGCTATAATACTGGACGGGCGGCTGTGTTCGTCCGCTTTGCAGGCTGTAACCTGCGCTGCGGGTTCTGCGACACGGAGTTCGACTCGTTCCGCGAGATGGCGGGCGACGACATCGTAGCCGAAATGACTCAATACCCTGCCCGCTTCGCCGTGCTCACTGGCGGCGAGCCGACGCTTCAGGTCGACGAGGCGTTTGTCGACCTGCTCCACCAGCACGGTTTCGAGGTGGCTATGGAGAGCAACGGCACGCGGCCAGCTCCCACAAACCTTGACTGGCTGACGGTGTCGCCGAAGACTCGTGAAGGGTGGCTGGTGAAGGGTAAAGGGAGAATACCTGATGAGATGAAGGTCATCTTCGACGAGAACACCGCCCCTGAAACATACCTCCCTTTACCCTTCACCCTTCACCCTTCACCACACCTTTACCTCCAGCCCTGCGACACGGGTGACGCCGAGCGGAACGCCCTCATCATACAACGGTGTATAGACTACATCAAGGAGCACCCTCAGTGGCGGCTCTCCCTACAGACCCACAAACTGGCCAACTTCAAATAGCCTTTCCCCCAAGAAAGTCTACCCGTCTAACCGTCCAAAGAAAGTCTATCCGTCAAAAAAGTATGCATGCACTGAACCTCATACTGGCTATCATCTACTACATCATCGTCGTACTGACAGTGACCCACGTTGTGATGGACAACCGCCAGCCTGCCAAGACAATGGCGTGGGCGCTGGTGATATGGTTCGTGCCCGTCGTCGGTATCATCCTTTACCTTTTCTTCGGGCTGAACACCCGCAAGGAGCGGCTCGTCAACCAGCGCCAGCTCGACGAACTGTCGAAACGGTCGATGCTGGGGTTTGTCGAACAGCAGAACCTGCGGTTGCCAGAGGTGCATAAGCCTGTCATCGACCTGTTCACTGGCCAGAGCCTGTCGCTGCCATTTCAGACCGACGAGGTCGAGGTCTACACTGACGGTTACCAGTTCTTCCCGGACTTGCTCAAGGCCATTGCCTCCGCTCGCAGTCACATTCACATCGACGTCTACATCATCGAGGAAGATCCGTTGGGCAGTCTCGTGGCCGATGCCTTGATAGCCAAATCACGCGAGGGTGTGGAGGTACGGCTCATCTACGATGATGTGGGCTGCTGGAAGGTGCGCCACCGTTTCTTCGAACGTATGCGCGAGGAGGGTATAGAGGCAGTACCGTTCCTCCCGGTGCGTTTCCCTTCGTTCACGAGCAAGGTGAACTACCGCAACCACCGCAAAATGATAGTTGTCGACGGGCAGACGGGCTTCATTGGCGGCATGAACATCGCCCTGCGCTACGTCTCCGACGACTGGCGCGACACGATGGTTCGCGTGACAGGCCCCGGCGTCTACGCCCTGCAGCGCGCCTTCCTCATCGACTGGTACTTCGTAGACCGAAGCCTGCTCAACGACCGCAAGTACTATCCTAACTTTAACCCTTCACCCATCACCCATCACCCTTCACCCATCACCCATCACCCTTCACCCAGACCCCTGCTCCAAGTCGTCACCAGTAGCCCTGTAGTGCCTTACCCGGAGATTCTGCAGGGCTACGTGCGCATCATCATGGCCGCCCATCAGTACGTGTTCATCGAGACACCCTATTTCCTGCCCAACGAACCGATGCTGTTTGCCCTAAAGACGGTAGCCGTGGCAGGTGTCGACGTGCGCATCTTAGTGCCCGAGAAGAACGATTCACGGTTTGTTGACTGGGCATGCCGCAGCTATCTGCGCGAGGCGGTGGAGGCCGGCGTGAAAGTAAGCCTCTATAAGGGTGGGTTCCTGCATTCTAAACTGATGGTTTGCGACGACAGCATCAGCACCTGCGGTTCTACGAACGTCGACTTCCGCTCGTTCGAGAACAACTTCGAAGCCAACGCCTTCTTCTACGGCGAGCAGACTGCCCTGCGCATGAAGCAGGTTTTCCTCGCCGACGAGGAACGGTCGGTTCAACTCGTTTCGCTGTCCGACCGCATGAAACCGAAGTTTATGGTTCGTCTGTTTGAGAGTCTTGTCCGGATGCTTGCTCCTCTGATGTAAAGATACTGAAGTTGACGCTTCCGTACGAGCGGTGCTCGCGGAAGAAACGGTGACTGGAGAAGTCATGGTCTTTGCCATGTTCGAAGACGAATACTCCACCCTCTTTCAATAGTCCTTTCCCAAGCACAAGGTCTGGAATTGTTGGTAGTTCTTTGAGCGCGTAGGGAGGGTCGGCAAAGATAAAGCCAAACTGCTGTTTGCAGCTCCTGACAAAACGGAACACATCACCGCGGATAGGAAGAACTGTGCCTTGGCTGGGGCTAAGGCTTTCAACGCATTGCTTGATAAACCGGTGGTGGTCGCGGTCCTGCTCAATGCTGACCACGCGGCTGCAGCCGCGTGAGAGCAATTCGAGCGTGATGCTGCCCGTTCCCGAGAAGAGATCGAGGGCCACGGCGCCGTCGAAGTCGATGTAGCGCGTCAAAACGTTGAAGATGTTCTCCTTGGCAAAGTCCGTCGTCGGCCTAGCCTTGAACGAGCGTGGAATCTCGAAGTGGCGCCCTTTGTATATGCCTGTAATAATCCTCATCGTCCTTTCGTAAACAGTGCCATCAAGTCGAACGGCATGCCCTTGATGCTGGTCACAGGGGCACGGTTGAACTCTGCCGACGGGTTTATGACGTATACGTTCTGCAGGTAGCGGCGCAGTTCGTCGGTCAGCCACTTCTGCTTATCATTGTCCGCCTGCGTGTCGCTGGCGAAGTTGTTGCCCACTAAGTGCAACTCGTCGTGCTCGTTCTTCAGCGACAACTGTTTCCAGACGTAGAGCAGGAAGTAGAGGGCGTCCTGTTCGCGGTGGGTGTCAAACCGGTTATAGAACTTGAACCGGTTCTGCTGGAACGAGAATATCTCTAGTTTCTGGTCGTGAAAGTAGCCGTAGAGTTTGTTGCGTGCTCCCGAGAACGAGCGGCGATGCAGGTGGCGCCAGACGGAAGCCATGACGACGCTGAACTTCACGTCGGCAAAGTGGTCGTCGAGCACGAGCTTCAGGTCTTTGTTGATTGAGAAGACGGCAACGGCGTTCAGATCGGGCAATACGTTGTAGAGCACCTGCTCCTGTTCCTTCTTAGGGAAGGAGTGGTAGTACATTTCAGCCATTGTCTGCTCCTCGAATACCTCTACGGGAACCAGCAGCACAGGCGTGTCGAGGATGACCAATGCCCTGACGATGCCCATCTGCTTCAGACCGGCACCCTTCAGCGCCTCGCGCAGATTGGCAGCTATCGACATGTTGCTCTTCACCACGTAAGGCTCGTAGGTCACGGGCGTCTCCGAGTTCTCAGCGTCGATGGTCGAGAACGACAAGTGGTACTGCCCGATGCGGATATACATGCGCCGGCTGCTATTTATCATACGGTTTGTTTCTTCCATTCAATTATTTTTCGTAACTTTGCGGCGCAAAGGTACGAAAAAATTCTGAATAATGGTCATCGACGAGATAAAATATCGCATCAGGCAGTCACTTGGCGTCACGCCTACCGCTGAACAGGAGCAGGCCGTCGGCGTGTTTGCCGACTTCATGGCCGACCGCCACAGCCGCGCAGCCATGATTTTGCGCGGTTCGGCAGGCACGGGAAAGACCACGCTCGCCGGAGCCATCGTCCGCGCCCTCGACAGTATGAAACAAAAGATTGTTCTGCTCGCACCCACGGGGCGCGCCGCCAAGGTATTCTCGCTCTACGCCGGCAGCCCCGCCTACACCATCCACCGCCGCATCTACCGACAACGGACTGCGGGCGACCTCTCGGCCTTCAACCTGAACGTTAACCTGCAGCGCGACACCTTATTTATAATTGACGAAGCCTCGATGATAAGTCTCGGCTCCTCACTCAACGGCGAGGCGAGTATGTTCGGCTCGGGCAGTCTGCTCGATGACCTCATCGAGTTTGTCTACGGCGCCGACAACAACTGTCGCATGCTACTCATCGGCGACCCCGCCCAGCTGCCGCCCGTCGGTGCGACGGAGAGTCCAGCCCTCTCGGCCAACATGCTCCGCGCCTACAGCATGACAGTCTACGAGACCACCCTCAACCAAGTGCTCCGACAGTCGCAGGAGTCGGGCATCCTTTTCAACGCAACGAGAATCAGGAGCCTGCCCTTCGAGGGAAGGATAGAGGATACCCCACGCATCTGCTTCAACGGCTTTATCGACATCAAGGTGGTGCCGGGCGACGAACTCATTGAACAGCTTTCTTCCAGCTATAGCCGCGCAGGAATCGACGACACCATCGTCATCACCCGCTCCAACAAGCGCGCCAACATCTACAACCAGGGCATCCGTGCCACCGTCCTCGACCGCGAGGAGGAACTCTGTCGGGGCGACCGCCTGATGATTGTGAAGAACAATTACTTTTGGACGGAAGGTTCGAAAGACATCAGCTTTTTGGCCAACGGCGACATCGCTGTCGTCCAGCGCATCCGCAATATCCACGAGCAGTACGGTTTCCACTTCGCCGAAGTGACGTTGTCGTTCCCCGACTACGACGACTACGAGCTCACGGCGATGGTCCTGCTTGATACGCTCACCTCCGAATCGCCGTCGCTCACCCGCGAGCAGCAACAACTGCTCTACGACCGCGTGATGGAGGATTATGCCGACGTGCCATTCAAGGCCGACCGCCTGAAAAAGCTGAAAGAGGACCGCTACTACAACGCCCTGCAGGTGAAGTTCGCCTACGCCGTCACCTGCCACAAGGCACAGGGCGGCCAGTGGAGCCACGTCTACATCGACCAGGGCTACATGACCGACGACATGCTCGGCCCCGACTATCTGCACTGGCTCTACACCGCCTTCACCCGTGCCACTGACCGGCTGTTCCTCGTTAACTGGCCTGCCACGCAAGTGCAGAGTGAATGATTATTTTGTGTTTTGTTTTGCTGTTTGCTGGATATTTCGTACCTTTGCAGCTTGAAAAAAGAAACAAGAGAAATGAAGGCCAAATCACTTATTGCTTTTTATATGTTGACAGCCGCACTCCCGGGGGCGGCACAGTCGGCAGAGTCGCTGAAGGACTTTGCCGGCTGGCATAAGAATTATACGGCGGAGCGCCAGGGCGCCAATGTGCAGGCTGCGCTCGATCTGCTGAAGAAACACGGGAAGACGCCCGCCGGGCCGGTGGTGGTAGGCATCGTCGACTCTGGTGTCGACACGACTGTCGTCAGCCTCAAGGGAGCCTTGTGGACGAACCCCGGCGAGCGCGCCGACGGTCGCGACAACGACCAGAACGGCTACACCGACGACGTACACGGCTGGAACTTCCTCGGCACCGCCGACGGAAAGTTCAACATGACCAGTGCCGGCACCGAGGAGTACCGCCAGTTCAAGCGCCTGTATCCTAAATACAAGAACACGGCCAGTCGCGACTCTGCCGCCGACAAGCAGGAGTACGACTTCTATCTCCGCATGCGCAAGAAGGCCAATATCGACAACTATCTGCGCTACTACGAGATAGCCAACAGGTCGAAGGACAACCTCGACTCGCTGTCGCTGACCCGTCTGGCCGAGATGGAGAAGAATATTTACGGCATTGAGCACGACCAGGACAAGCGCCTGCTGATGGGCGACAACATGGACGATGCCGACGACCGCTTCTACGGCAACCCGACGCTGACCATCGAGGGCTGTGAGCACGGCACGTTCGTGGCCGGCATCATTGCCGGTGATGCCCGGCAGGACCGCCGCTTCGACGGTATAGCCCCCGATGTGGCCCGCCTGATGATAGTCCGTGCCAGTCCCGACGGTGACGAGTATGACAAGGACATCGCCTCGAGCATCCGCTACGCTGTCGACAACGGTGCCCGCGTCATCAACATCAGCCTCGGCAAGTACTATTCGCCGCAGGAGCGCATGGTGAACGACGCCATCCGCTATGCTGCCGACCGCGACGTGCTGGTGATTTGTGCCGCCGGCAACAACAGCTGTAATCTCGACACCATCCCCTCTTATCCGTCGGGTGTCGACCGCATGGGCCGTTTTCTGCCCAACTTCCTCCGCATCGGCGCCAGCGACGAACAGAGCCATTGTGCCAAGATGTCGAACTACGGCTGCAAGACAGTCCATCTCTTCGCCCCAGGCACGTATATGGCCTCCGTCTTCCCCGGCGACAAGTACAGCCTGTCGCAGGGCACGTCGCTCTCGGCTCCCGTCGTCACGGCTATTGCCGCCCTGCTGCGCAGCTACTTCCCCTACCTGAAGGCCGCCCAGATCAAGGACCTGCTGATGGAGACTGTCCGACCCATGGACGACGCCAAGGGCAGCATCAGTGGCGGTACGGTCGACATGCTGAAGGCTGTCGAGCGGCTGCTGTCGGCTGAGAGCTGGTACCGTGCTGAGGCCGTCAGCGAGAAGAATGTCAATACCTACCACCTGTCGCCCTCGCCCAATTTCGTTGAGGGTACGCCTTTCGTCACCTATAAGCACGATGGCAAGAAATATTTGGTAGACGCCCGCACGGGCAAGACCACAGCCTACGATCAGGCCGTCGTCGACGCCTACCTGAAGAAACATCCCGTCAAGGAAGACGAGCGCGGCCGCAGGGGCTTCGGCTATGGCTCCTCGAACCACACCGCCGACTCGGCCTTCACCATGCTCGGCGACCGTTACAACCTGCACGTCCGCAACAACCAGACGGGCACCGTCACGCAGCTGACCACCGACGGCTGCGACTACGCCTCCTACTGCGGCCGCAGTGCCAAGGACGAACTCAGCGAGCGCCAGCCCTCGGGCTTCTGGCGCGGCCACTCCTACTTCTGCATGGTCTACGACGACACTGCCGTGGGCTATCTGAACCTCGTCCATCAGATGGAGCAGCCCGCCCGGCTGGAGCAGAAGAAGATGCCTCTGCCCGGTGGCAACGCCATACGCCGCTTCCGCCTCTACTGGTACAATGCCGACACCCAGGAGGGCCGTCTGCTGCCCATCGCCCCTAATGCCGACTACCATATCCAGCTCGACTTCGACCGCGAGGGCGACAGCCAGTACTTCGTGCGCCGCAGCCGCTCCGTCGACACGCTGGAGCTCTGCCGCATCAACCCCCAGACGGGCGACGTCAGCGTCGTCATAAGCGAGGTGTGCCGGCCTCACGTCAATGTCAATATGTCCCACTACCATCTGCTCGACCACGGTCGCCAGGTGCTTTGGTGGAGCGACCGCACAGGCCGCGGCAACTACTACCTCTACGACGGCCAGACCGGCCGTCTGCTGAACCGAGTCACCCAGGGCGACCGCTTAGTGGCCGGGCGTATAGAGAAGATCGACACCCTGCAGCGCCAGATTATCTTCATCGGTCACGGTCAGGAGGGCGGCGACCCGCACTATACCTATTTTTATAAGGTGGGTCTTAACGGGCGTGGCCAGCAGTTGCTCAGCTATGGCAACGGCGAGCACTCGCTGCAGCTGTCGCGCGACGGACACTGGGCCATCGACCAGTACTCGCGTATGGACATGCCGCCCGTCTACAACGTCGTCAGTCTCGATTCGCCCAAGAAGCATTACGAGTTCTTCCACTCCGATGAGGCCGCCTACCTGAAGGCCGGTTGGGTGAAGCCCACGCTCGTCAGCGTCAAGGCCGCCGACGGCGTGACCGACCTCTACGGCGTGATGTATCTGCCGAGTACACTCCGTGACAGTCTGTCCTCCCTTCACCCGTCACCCTTCACCCTTCACCAAAAACTCCCCATCATCACCAACGTCTATCCCGGTCCGCAGGACGACCAGATACCCCGCCGCTTCACCGTCGACGACAACGGCAACCAGTCGCTGGCCGAGCTGGGCTTCGTCGTCATCAACGTGCAGCCCCGAGGCTCGTCGCCCCTCCGCGACCGCGACTTCTACTGCTACGGCTACGGCAACCTGCGCGACTACCCTCTGGCCGACGACCGCCACACCATCGAGACGCTGGCCCGCCAGTACAGCTTCATCGACACCACACGCGTGGGCATCTATGGCCACTCCGGCGGCGGTTTCGAGACTGTCACCGCCATGCTCACCTATCCCGACTTCTACAAGGTCGGCGTGGCTGCCTCGGGCAACTACGACAACCGCGCCTACATCCAGTGGTGGGCCGAGACCTACCAAGGCTATGGCCGCGAGATTCCGACGGCTATGGAGCTGGCCGGAAACCTGAAAGGCCGCCTGCTGCTGATGACCGGCGAGGTCGACGAAAACGTACCTGTGGCCTCCACCGTCCGCATGGCCGACGCTCTGCAGAAGGCCGGCAAGCGCTTCGACATGATGCTGTTCCCCGAACAGGGGCACGGCCTCTACGGTCCCTACTACCAGAACGCCATCCGCTACTATTTCCTCGACCACCTCGTCCGACCCGAGACGTTCGACATTGACATCGTAAAACATCAGTAATATATGAAGAAACTGCTGCTACTCTTCCTGCTGACGGCCGCCGTCCCCATCGCTTCTCCGACGGGACAGCTATTCGCCCAGAACCCTGCCGGCGACGCCCAGGTGAAGATTGACGTCACCATCGTCGACGAGAACGGCGAGCCGCTGCCCGGTGCCACCATCAAGGCCTCCGACAAGCAGTTAGGCGTCGTCAGCGACGTCAACGGCAAGGCGTCGCTCTGGGCTGCCAAGGGTGCCACGCTCACCATCAGCTACATCGGCATGAAGTCAAAGACCATCCGCGTCAACCGTGCCATGACGGGCGATATCGCCTTGGAGAACGAGACCGCCACCATCGACCAGGTGGTCGTCACGGGCTACTCGCAGACCGACATCCGCAAGTCGACCGGCTCCGTAGGCATCCTCACCGACAAGGAGCTGAAGGACCAGCCACTGGCCAACGTCGACATGCTCATGCAGGGCAAGCTGGCGGGCGTCAACGTGCAGGCCGTCAGCGGACGCCCCGGTGAGTCGGCCAAGATCCGCATCCGTGGTACAGCCTCCATCACCGGCAACAACGAGCCGCTGTGGGTGGTCGACGGTGTGCCCCTGCAGAAGAACATCCCGGCGATGGGCAACATGTATATCCGTTCGGGCGACTTTTCCACCCTCTACGCCAACGGCGTGGCCGGCATTGCCCCGCAGAACATTGAGAGCATCACCGTGCTGAAGGACGCTGCCGCCGCTGCCATCTACGGTTCACAGGCCCAGTCGGGCGTCATCGTCATCACAACGAAGAAAGGCCAGGCCGGTAACATCCACGTCAGCTACAGCGGCAACGTCACTGTGCAGACAGCTCCGTCGCGCGACCATAACCTGATGAATACCGAAGAGAAGCTGGCCTACGAGCAGAGCATCTGGGACGAGTTCTCGAAGAAGGGCTTTGAGAGCGGCACGTGGTTCCCCCGCATAGGCATCATAGGCCAGATACGCTCGGGCTACGGCCGGTTTGCAGGTATGAGCACCGCCGAGCAGGATGCCTACATCGACGAGCTGAAGCAGACCAACACCGACTGGTTCCAGGAGTTGTTCCGCAACACCGTCAGCACGACACAGAGCGTCAGCCTCTCCGGCGGTACGGATAAAATGACCTATTACGTCTCGGGAGGCATGTCTACTAACAAGGGTATTGTCAAGAAGTCGTCCTCCGACGGCGCCAACTTCATGTCGAAGATTTCGGCCACGCCCTCGAAGGCCGTCTCGCTGAACTTCGATGTCTCGTATAGCTATCTGAAGAGTCTGGCGGCTGCAACAGGCTTTGGGCTGAACATGTTTGACTATGCTTATTTTGCCAATCCATATGAGAAACCCTACAACGAGGACGGTTCCTACCGGGGCGACGAGACCTTCTTTTCGCTGCCTAAGGTCAACGGCGACGTCATGGCTGTCCTGCCGCCTAACGGTGTCAACGTCATGCGCGAGATTGACGGCACCGAGCAGGTGGCAACCAGCTCAGGCGTTAACCTGCGCGGTGACATCACCTGGCGCTTGGGCGAGCACTTCCGCCTCTACGGACTGGCCTCCTACAGCTATACGACTGATGCTTCTGACAACGAGGTGAACCAGGACACCTATACCGCCTGGCAGGACCGGCCTTTCGAAGGCTCCAACATGCTCTCACAGCGCATCTACGGCAGTATGACCCAGTCCTGCACCTCCAACCGCAACTGGCAGCTGCGTGCCCAGCTGAACTACGGCCAGACCTTCAATGACATTCATCGCATCAGTGCCTTGGTAGGTACCGAGGTCAGCAACAGCTACGCCAAGTCGGTCTCCCGCAAGGTCTATGGCTACGACCCCGTCACCGGCAACCACTCGCTGCCCCTGTTAGTCGTAGGTCCCTCAGGCACCTTCAGCGAGACGGATATGCAGAGCTACCAGATGATAGTCAACTCACTGAGCCAGCAAAGCCGCATTGAGAACGCGATGGCCTCGTTCTATGGTGCCTTGGACTACGTGCTGATGAACCGCTACGTGGCCAATGTCACTGCCCGATCCGACGGCTCCAACAACTTCGGTGCCAAGGAGCAGTTCAACATGACGTGGAGCTTTGGCTTGGCCTGGAACATGGACGAGGAGCGGTGGCTCCAAAACATCAAGCACATCGTCAGCCATGCCACCGTCCGACTGTCAACCGGTGTCACCGGCGGAGTCAACAAGAGTGTCTATCCGGTGCTTATCATGGGCTACTCGTCAACGTTCCGCAACAGCGACACCCAGGCCTACCGTATGGGCTATGTCAGTTCACCGCCGAACCCTCATCTGCGCTGGGAGCGAACCCGCGACTACAACGGCAGCCTCGACATGGGCTTCCTCAAGAACCGGCTCAACGTCAACCTGTCCTTCTATCGCCGCGAGGGTTACGATTTGGTGACTCGGGTTTTGGTTCCTTCCACTACCGGATTCACAGAACAGAGCTATAACACCAGTGAACAGGTGAACCAAGGCTTTGAAGTGATGCTCAGCGGCACTCCCTTGAAGACCAAGGACTGGCGCTGGAGCCTGAACGGCAACATTGCCTACAACCAGAATGTGCTGACCAAGTATGAGTCGCCCACGGGCGGCATCTACGGCGACATCCATGTGGGCTATCCCCTCGGCATGGTCTTCAGCGGCAAACTGGAGGGTATTGACCCCGCGACGGGATTCTACACCTATCAGAAACGAAGCGACGCTGACGAGTCTGACCCCTACAACTGGGAGAACTATCTGGTCTACATCGGCATGGGCAGCTATCCCTGGACGGGTGGACTCTCTACCAGCGTGTCGTGGAAACGCTTGTCGCTCAGCGCCAACTCGACGTTCTCGTTAGGTGCCAAGAAGACGAACTACATCCGTCCGCACAGTACCTATAGCAGCATCATGCGTCCCACTAACAACTATGTAGCCAATACGCGCTATGACATCTATACCGCACATAACAATGTGGTGAAGGATGCCGCCTATCACTGGACGCCTGACAACCCCGTGACCGACGGCTATCCCCGGCTGATTGATGCCCACGGAGCAGCGCTCAATCTGGACCGTCAGCAAATCATCTATTCAAAGGTTAACGACGGCGCCTACTACGAGAATGCCTCCTACTGGAAGATCTCGTCGCTGTCGATGACCTACAGCCTGCCCGACAGCTGGGTTCACCGAATCTACGCTACCAACCTGAGTGTCAGTTTCACGGCTAACAACCTCTGGGTAATTACCGCCTACAAGGGTATGAACCCTGAGTCGCCGGGAGCCGTCTATCCTATGAGCCGCAGTTTTTCTTTTGGACTTAACATTGGATTTTAAGACCCACCCCCAGCCCCTCCCTGCGAGGGAGGGGAGTAATTAGAATGATAAGAAAAAAACAGCATTTTATGATAAAGAATATCTGCAAAAAAATCCTGCGAGCATGGTATCTCCTCCTCCCCCTCACAGGGGGAGGCTGGGTGGGGGTCTTCTGCTCCTGTGAGGACTATCTCGACATCAAGCCCTACGACCGCACCATTCCCAAGTCAACCGAAGACTTCTCGGCCTTGGTACACGATTTGTGCTATAAGATTGACATCGGTGACTTAAGCTATGTCGTTGGCAGCTTCCAAGAGTCGATGAACTTTGAAGAGATCTCCGATAATATGGAGGCCAACTTAGGTGCCGACAACGACCACATGGCCAAATATGCAGGCGCTCTCATTGACGGCGCGCAGGGAAGATACAGAAGCCTCTACGAGACGGTTCGCAACTGCAACATTATCTTAGGGGAATATCAGGAAGACCGCGACAGCCGCGACGGACAGGACATTGTCGGCACGGCCTATGCCATCCGTGGCGTGTGCTACTATCAGCTGCTGCGCGAGTTCTGTGCGCCCCCCTTGGCCGACGATGCCCGGCTGGGCGTGCCCATCGTCACCGAGTTCGACATGGAAGCCAAGCCGTTACGCTCCACTATTCAGGAGACCATCGACCAGGCGGAGAGCGACCTCAGGAAGGCCTTGGACTGCGACATACAGAACGAGATGTACCTCTTCAACCATGACGTGCTTCACGGCTATCTGGCCCGCCTCTACCACTGGTGCGGACGCTGGCGGGAAGCCCGCGACGAGGCCCGGCTGGTGCTCGACAAGCATCCCCTGTTGTCGGGCGACGACTATGTGAAGATGATGAGTACGCAGTACGGGCTGGTGGGCAACCGCCTGTTCATGGCCGACCGCATTGCCTATCAGCCGTTGGGAATCACTGGTGGCATGAGTTCGCTGGAACGCAGGCCCCTGAGTGCCAGATATGTCAGTCTCTTTGCTGAGGGCACCAACGACATCCGTCGTAAGAACAACCTCTTCTTCAACCGCAAGCGCACCAACCGCAAGCTTATTTTCACGGGTATGCGTTCGGCTGAGATGGCTTTCATCTCGATGGAATGTGCCTATCATCTGAATATGCCTGACAGTGCGCTCGTTGAACTGAACCAGTTCCGCCGTAACCGCATCACGGGCATGTATATGTACAACAATCTGACCCTGCCGCCCGTCGACCCGACAGCACTTGTCAAGGAGGATGCCACGGGCAAGCCCCTGACGCCGCTCATTCAGGCCATTCTCAACGAGCGCCGCAAGGAGTTCTACTTAGAGAACGGCGACCGCTGGTTTGAGCTGAAGCGCAACGGACGGCCCGAATGGTGGGTGGCCGACCAGGGTATGAAGTACTGGACTCGCAAGTATATGTACACCTGGCCCATTAACGTTATGGACATCACCCTCCAGCCCGGTCTGGTCCAAAACCCCGGCTATGATGATATTTACTAAAGAAGAAAACGCTTTTAAGACATCGAGACAATGAAAAGACTACTTTACATTATAATGATAGCCGCACTGGCTGCGGCGACAGTCAGCTCTTGCGAGCATGTGGAGGAGGAAGTGGAAATCAACACTGGCAACAAAACCCACATCCGCGTCCCCGACCCTGAACCCATGACCGCCGAGGACAGCGCCGTCGTGGCTGCCCAGCAGGCCGAGTACGAGCAGAATGCCAAATAGCAAAAATGCATTAAACATTATTTATTATTAATTAAAAACAAGATTCTCTATGAAGCAAAAACTCTACTTTCTGTTGCTTCTGCTGGCCGCGACGCTGACAGCTCACGCCGCAGATGCACAATGGTGTCTCGTCGTAGAGAGCGCGGGAGGCGAGACCATCGCTATCGGCGCCAGCCAGAAGCCAGTCATCAAGACAGTGGCCGACGGCTACGAACTGCGTTACGGCGAGCAAGTGACCGCCTTCACATGGAGCGAGTTGAAGAAGGTGACCGTCCGCGAGACCGAACCTACCACGACGGCTGTCGAGGAGGTGAAGGCTGTGGCCGAACCGTCGTTCCGCCTTGCTCCGGGCGAAATTGCCATCAGTGGCGCCGAGCCAGGAAGTCTGGCTCAGGTCTACGCGCTCGGTGGCCGTCAGGTACTGAGTGCCCGCGTCGGTCAGGACGGCAGCGTCTCTCTCTCAACCACCGGCCTCAAGACTGGCATCTACATCGTCAAAACCAACAAGTCAACATTTAAAATCGTCAAGAAATGAAAAAGATTATACTTTCCTGCGTAGCCCTCGTGGCTGCCTTCTTCTGTGCCTCCACCACCAGCGCACAGGGCATCAAGATCTACAAACAGGGTGGTGAGGTCATCGACATTCCCGCCTCGCAGCTCGACTACATCGAGGCTTACGACGCCACCGAGGCAGGCGCTGCCTACGAGGGCGTATGGAAGATGAAGAAGCTCGTCACTGACAAGGCTGCAATGGATGCCACCTGGGGCGGCATGGCCACCTACGGCGACGCCTTCCCCGCCTTTAATGCCGCCGACCAGCTGACCATCGGCGGCGGACAGATTACTCCCGCCCTGCAATCGACGCTGAAGAATTTCTTCACCGGCAACGCCACCTACGAGGAGCTGCCCGGTACTTACAGCCTGCACACGGGCGTCGGTGCCATTGCTGAGCTGACCATCCTGAAGGTGACAGGCGTGAACCGTTACTTCGACGCCGCCTCGACCAGCGAGTCCAACGTGGCTTACATTGGCGTGCGCACCATTGAGGACGAGGATGCCGACGAGGCAGGCACGATGCTGCTCGACGTCTATCTTATCGACTACGAGTCATCGAGCTTCGCTACCGAGCTGAAGGAATTTGGCATGTACGCCCCCGACATGGAGGGCAACCCCTATCTGGCTTACATGGCCGGTATGTACATCAACTTCCTGATGGAGAAGGTGGGTGAGGTTACGCCTGCTCCTGCCAAGAAGTTCTACGAGAAGTCGTGGACCATGAGCAAACTCGTCACCGACAAGGCTGCAATGGATGCCGCCTGGAGCGGTATGGCCACCTACGGCGACGCCTTCCCCGTCTTCAACGCTGCCGACCAGCTGACCTTCGAGAATGGAAAGCTGACTCCCGCCCTGCAGTCGACGCTGAAGAACTTCTTCACTGGCGAGGCTACCTACGAGGAGCTGCCCGGCACCTACAGCCTGCACACGGGCGTCGGTGCTGTTGCTGAGTTGACCATTCTGAAGGTGACGGGCGTGAACCGCAACTTCGATGCCGCCTCGACCAGCGAGAGCAACGTGGCTTACATCGGCGTGCGCGAGATTGAGGACGAGGATGCCGACGAGGCCGGCACGATGCTGCTCGACGTCTACCTCATCGACTACGAGTCAACGAGCTTTGCCACCGAGCTGAAGGAATTTGGCATGTATGCACCCGACATGGACGGCAATCCCTACCTGGCCTATGTGACGGGTATGTACATCAACTTCATCATGAAATAACTATTATAGTTACGGATTAGCACGGACTTACACGGAACCTTTTTACCCAGCCGTGTTATTCGTGTTAATCCGCAACTATTATTACTGACCCAGAGTCAGTCTTTCTCGTAGATGGCAATGTTGCCCTCGCTCTCCTGGACGGAGGCTTTATAGCAGTAGGGCACGCGCTCTACCACCCAGCGGGCAAGATTCTCAGCCGTGGGGTTGAAGCCGAGCACATCGTTAAGGATCTGGTGGTCGAGCGGCTTCTTGACGAGACGCTTAATCTCGCTGAAGTCGATGACCATGCCGTTGCGGTCAAGCTGCTCGGAGCGGCAGTAGACGATGATGATCCAGTTGTGGCCGTGTACCCGCGTACACTTGCTCTCGTAGTCGAGGTCGAGCCTGTGGCAGGCTGAAATCTCTATTTTCTTCTGAATATAGTACATTCTTTTTCCCTTTATCTCGATGTTTCGATATTTCGATGCTTCGATGTTTTGTTAAAAGCTACCTCACGACGTCGCTTCCGAGACGGCGGGCAAGGAGGTCGCGTAGCTGCTGGGTATCCTTGTATTCCTCCATCAGCTGCATGATGCGCTCCATGTCGCCCGTGGCCTGACGCATAGCCATCTGAATTTCCTTCAGCCGCTGACTGACAATTTCCATGCGCAAGTCCATGATGAGGTGGACAACGCGCTGGCGCAGTGAGCCTTCGCGGGGTTTCAGCACGAAACGTCCGCCGAGTTGGTGGCGGTCGACGGCCAGCCGGGCCGCCGTCTGACTCACCTCGATGTCGGGGTGGTTCATGAAGTAGCTCTCGGCCTTGAAGCCCTCGTCACCGCTGTGAGCCACGGCCTCAGCCAGCATCTGGTTGTAGAGCGGATTCGAGAAGGTAAGCCCATCTTGTCCCAGGTCGTAGGCAATGTACTGCGCCACATTGAAGTTGGTGGTACTGCCATCGTCCATTTCCACGTCGGCGTAGATAATCTCCTCGCCGTAGCGGACGACCTCGCGCATGAGGAGGTGTTCTAAGGCCTCACCACCGCCCCCTCTCGCAGGTGAGAGGGGAGTAGATACCTTTTCCACCGTATTTCCGCCACCAGTGTTATCACTCCCCTCTCCCTCGCGAGAGGGGTTGGGGGTGAGGCTTTTCCTGATCAAATCATTCATCGACGAGATCAGCGTCTGCTCCTTCAGTCCGAGGCGCGAGGCCAGGTCGCTGATATAGGTTGAGCGCAAGATGGCGTCGGGGATGACCGATATGCTCTTGACGATGCCGCTGATGGCCTCGGAGCGCTTCACGGGGTCGCTGACGCCCTCAACGGTGAGGCGGGTCTTGAAGCCGATGAAGTCCTGCTGGTTCTCTTCGATATAGCGCTTCAGCTCGTCGGTAGAGTGCTTGCGGGCAAAGGAGTCGGGGTCGTCGCCGTCGGGCAGCAGCAGCACCTTCACGTTCATGCCCTCCTGCAGCAGCATGTCGGTGCCGCGCATAGCGGCATGGATGCCCGCCTCGTCGCCGTCGTAGAGCAGCGTGATGTTGTTAGTAAACCGCCGCAGCATCTTGATCTGGTAGATGCTGAGGGCGGTGCCCGAGTTGGCCACCACGTTCTCTATGCCTGCCTGGTGCATGGCGATGACGTCGGTATAGCCCTCGACCATGAAGACGCGGTCTTCCTTCACAATGGCCTTCTTGGCTTGGAAGATGCCGTAGAGCTCGCGCTCCTTGTGGTAGATGTCGGAGTCGGGCGAGTTGACATACTTTTGCGCCACGCCCTTCGTCCGCGAATCGAGCACGCGGCCGCCAAAGGCCACCACCTTGCCCGAGACGTTCAGCCAAGGGAAGATGGCACGACCCGAGTAGCGGTCGTACCCACCCCGCTCATTCTCCAAGCAGAGCCCTGTCTTCACGAGGAACTCCTTGTTGTAGCCCTTGGCTATCGCTGCTGTGTAGAGGGCGTCGCGCTTCTGCGGTGAGTAGCCCAGCTGGAACTTCTCGATGATGTCGTCGCGGATGCCTCGGCTGCGGAAATACTGCTTGCCGATGGCTATGCCGTCGGGGTCGTTCTTGAGCACGCTGTGGAACCAGTCTTTCGCCCACTCGTTGACGATGAACATCGACTCGCGCTCGTTCTGTTGCTGCCGCTCCTCGTCGGTCAGCTCCTTCTCTACAATCTCGATGTTATACTTCTTGGCCAGCCAGCGCAGCGCCTCGGGGTAGGTTATCTGCTCGTGCTCCATCAGGAAGCCCGCTGGCGTACCACCCTTGCCGCAGACGAAGCAGTGGCAGATGTTTTTGGCCGGCGACACCATGAACGACGGGTTGCGGTCATCGTGGAACGGACACAGACCCTTGTAGTTCACGCCGCTCTTGCGGAGCGTCACGAACTCACTGACAACGTCGACAATCTGCGCCGCGTCGATGATTTTGTCTACTGTCGCGCGGTCAATCATCCTCTTTTTTCGTGCAAAGATAAAAAATATTCTGGAGAACGCCAAAGAATTCCAGTTTTTTTTCTTACCTTTGCACCCGAAAAGCGCTACTGATGATGAAGGCGAGGAAAATATGCACATCAATGACGGCCCTGCTGCTCGCGCTGTTGGTGATACAACTGACGGTGGGAGTGACCTTTGCGCATTGTATGCATTCGGGCCGCAACTTCATTGTCAGCACGACTGAGATGGCCGGCAGGGTCAAGGCTATGATGCCGATGGGCGACAAATGCGCCGATACTGACTGTGCCGGGATTGGGCACCGTCAGTGTATGGAGTATAGCGTCAAGCACCTGTCGGCATCGGTCGAGGCTCCAGTGTTCCATCAGGACTTCGTCGCCGTCCAACCGCTTTTATTCACGTTCTGGGACCTTGTTCCCCCAACGGTCGAAGGTGCCGCACTTCCACAGGACGTATTCTGTCCTGACAAAGTGCCGATTCCCCCACGGGCTTATCTGGCACACATCCGTGTTCTTATCATTTGATTCCCTGCGCCGATTCTTTCCATTAAAGAGTGGGCAGGACGAGTGTTTCCTGCCGCCAACAAGCGTAAGTCAACAAATGAATAAGAACAAACCATATCAATGAACAATAGTTTTAGTAAGAAACTGGTCGCAGTGCTTGCCGTTTGTTCCGCATCGCACGTCAGCGTGCTGGCGCAGAACGACAGCGTGGCCACCCTCGACGACCAGACACTGAAAGAGGTGCAGGTGGTGAAACGCCGCTCGAGCACCATCAAACTGCGCAACGTCGACAACGCCACCCTCATCACGAGCAACGAACTGCTGAAGGCGGCCTGCTGCAACCTCGGCGAGAGCTTCACCACCAACCCGTCGGTCGACGTGAACTACAGCGACGCCGCCACGGGAGCCAAGCAAATCAAGCTGTTGGGACTCTCGGGCACCTACGTGCAGATGCTCACCGAGAACCTGCCCAACTTCCGCGGCGCCTCGGCTCCCTACTCATTGGGCTACACGCCCGGCCCCTGGATGAAGAGCATCATGGTATCAAAGGGTGCCTCCTCCGTGCGCAACGGCTATGAGTCGATCACCGGCCAGATCAATGTGGAATACCTGAAGCCCGAGGACGACGAGGGCGTCACCTTTAACCTCTACGGTAACACGAAGAGCAAATTGGAGGCCAATGCCGACGGCAACATCCACTTGGGACAGGTGAACACCGAGATACTGGGGCACTACGAGAACGACTGGGGGCACCATGACGACAACGACGACGGATTCCTCGACCAGCCTAACGTGCGGCAGATACACCTGCAGAACCGCTGGGACTACCTCGGTCCGGTCTACGTCTTCCACGGCGGCATCGGCGTGCTCGACGAGCAGCGCGACGGTGGCCAGAACCACCACACGGCGCCCAACGTCCACAATCCTTTTAAGATAGGTATTGAGACCCGCCGATACGAGGCTTACATGAAGCACGCCTTCATCCTCGACGCCGACCACGGCACGAACATCGCGCTGATGGCCAGCGGCTCACTCCACGACCTCGACGCCGAGTACGGGCTGAAGGCCTACGACGTCGACGAGAAGAACGGCTACCTGCAGCTGATGTACGAGACGAACCTCACCAAGCTGCACAACCTCTCGGCCGGCCTTTCGCTGAACCACGACTATTTAAGTGAAAAGATAAAAGTGAAAAGTGAAGAGCAGGCGAAGTGGAGGGAGACTACGCCCGGCGCCTACCTGCAGTACACGCTGAACATCGAAGACAAACTGGTGGCGATGGCTGGTCTGCGGGCTGACCACAGCTCACACTACGGCACGTTCGTCACGCCCCGCCTGCACGTAAAGTACGCTCCCTCGAACTACTTCACCGTCCGCATCTCGGCAGGCAAGGGCTACCGCACGCCCTTCGCGCTGGCCGAGAACAACTTCCTGCTTGCCAGCGGGCGGCAGCTGGTGGTCGACGACCTGGAGCAGGAGCGCGCCTGGAACTACGGCATCTCGACATCGGTGAGCATCCCCATCGCCGACAAGCTGCTGAAGGTCAACGGCGAGTACTACTACACGCACTTCAGCCGGCAGATGGTCATCGACTACGACAGCAATCCGCAGATGATCCGTCTCACCAATCTCGACGGCCGCTCTTACTCGCACACGTTCCAGATAGACGCCTCCTACCCCATTGTCAACGGACTGGAGCTGACGGCGGCCTACCGTCTGAACGACGTGCGCACCACCTACGGCGGCGAGCTGCGCGAGAAACCGCTGCAGAGCAAGTACAAGGGGCTGCTGACGGCCAGCTACAAGACGCCGCTCGGCCTGTGGCAGTTCGACGCCACCTTCCAGCTGAACGGCGGCGGACGTATGCCCGACCCCTACACGAAGGCCGACGGCACGCTCAGCTGGGACAAGCGCTTCCCCGCCTACGGA
Source organism: uncultured Prevotellaceae bacterium (assembly GCA_946184965.1). Lineage (GTDB taxonomy): Bacteria > Bacteroidota > Bacteroidia > Bacteroidales > Bacteroidaceae > Prevotella. The sequence goes on from CAMHHO010000003.1 coordinate 75,648, forward strand.
CAGCTGAACGCTCAGGTGACGCGCTGGTTCCGCCACTTCTCCGTCTACGTGGGCGGCGAGAACCTGACGGGCTACCGCCAGGACAACCCCATCATCAACGCCTCCGACCCCTGGAGCAGCGAGTTCGACCCGACGATGGTGTGGGGTCCTGTCCACGGCCGTATGTTCTATGCGGGCATCCGCCTGAACTTCGGGAAGAAACTGTGAAAAGGTAAAAAAGTAAAAAAGTAAAAAGGTAAAAAAGTAAAAAGGTAAAACAATAAGAATTATGAAAAAGTCATTTGTAACATTCGCCCTGATGCTGATGGCACTGGGCACACAGGCAAAAGTCGTCAAGACACTGGTAGTAACCACTCAGCCGCAGATGCACTGCGACGGCTGCGAGACCAAGATCAAGGGCAACCTCCGCTTCGAGAAAGGCGTGAAGACCATCGAGTGTAACATCGACGCTCAGCGCGTCACCATCACCTACGATGCCGACAAGACGAAGCCCGAGACGCTCATCAACGCCTTCGGCAAGTTCGGCTACAAGGCCACCGAGGTGAAGGAAGAGAAAAGCGGAGAAGCGAAAAGTGAAAAGGCTCCTGAGAAGAAAAAGTAGTAACCCACAATTCCTCCCCTGAGTCAGGGGAGGTTAGGAGGGGTCTGAAGCAGGTCAATTTTCGCGCGTTCAGACCTCCCCTAACCCCTCCTAATAGGAGGGGAAAAAATACCTCATAACAGGGGGCTAAGTCACAACAAATAAGTTATGCTGATGACGTTTCCTGATTTGGGTTGACTGTCAGTATGTCTAAACCCTAAGATTAGTTG